>JAHAWU010000030.1 GCA_018383815.1 Candidatus Jordarchaeia archaeon
TTTTTGAGCCCTAAAATGTTTTTTTGAGGGAACATTTTTACATACCCCACAAAATCAAAAATACATACTTACTACTTTGCGCCTTCACTGCTCCATTTTTTTGGTGTTAATTTAACCGTTTGTTCCTTGTTTAGTTTCTCAAATTATGATTCGGGATAGAAGAGTGCCAAGTTTACACTTCCATTATAGACACGTTATAGAACAAAGATAGCTTCGAAACAATAATTCTTTACAAATAAAGCTGTGATGCTGCTGGAAATCGGAGGTCACTTTCCTGCACTTCTTAGTTTTGCTCTAGTGCTTTTCGCTTCCTACCCTTCTCTTCTCTTTATTTGGAAATTGTATTTTTTACCACTTTTATGACAGAGAAGACAGAAAATAAGCACATTTCACAATGTCGAGGTATTAAAAGACTTGAAACATCAAACTCTACTTTTTAGTTTTTCCTTAGTTCTTTCAACAATTCGAGTCATTGAGCGCCACATGCGTCCACGCCAATAAACTTGGCCGCAGTTTGTGCAAATCCAAAAGGCATCATAGGAATCCAACGTATTAGCTGAAACCTTATATTTTATCTCCTCTCTATCCACACTCTGAATTAGACCATTGCATTCTGGGCAACGGGAGTTCTCAGGGGAAATGCTCAAATTTAAACCAAAAAAACCCGCAACTTCGAAAAATTGTTCCTCAAAAGAATTTTTCTGAATGAGTTTAACTTTTAAACCACACGAAGTCGCTCGCTTAAAAAAGTCCACATCCCTGGTGAGGAGGTTCAAATCCTCCCGAATACAAACTTCTAAAAGCTCATTGTCTCCAATTTTGGGAGAATAAAAAGTATAATATCCAAGAAGACGAAGCCAGCGTGCAAGACGCCCTAGCATAGCGTCACAAGCAAATCGTCTTTCCCCACCGTAACTTTCCTCCTTGTAAACACTCATCAAGAGTTCCTCCTCATCCTAAAGGCTAAAAAATTTATGAGGAGCAATTCAACAATTTGAAGGTTATGCTTTGGGTGCCTCTTATCCTTCAAAGATTTCCTTTGCACCCTTCTTAACTATCTTCAAATTTACCTGGGCTATATCCTCAGAAATCGTGTCCCCTCTAACCATCTTCATTCTACGCTGGCCCTTATAGGGCGGATGATAGCCTGGTTTGCTACCAATAAGAATCCTTTTTCTCACCGGACCGTGTACCCCTTTTCGCATGGGGAAACCATCTTTATCGCTTCCACCGGTGAGCAAAAATTCATACCCACTAAAACCCAGAGGTCCACCATCAATCTTCTGACCAATACGAGCCCCTAACAAGGCACGAGACTTTGCCTCATCAACATCAACCTGTACAGTACGGCCCTTTTCTGGATCAGAAATCACCAATTTAAATCCGGGCATGAGTAATAACCTCCGATGGATACCAAAAAATACTATCAATAACTGCTTTTAAACTATTCGTATTTCCTTTCGTAGCTGAGTCTAACTTTCTTCCAGAAGATCTAATAGTTTCCTGCTTTTGAACTCCTTTATTTCATTTAAAACCTCCAGTTCATCAGGACTAAGCTCCTCCCCCAGTTCACGAGAGAGCCTATCTAGCTGAATCTCTGGAATATCTGAGTACAAAATATCCCCTTCGCGAATCTGGCGCCCCACTGTTGGTCCCCTAATACTGATAGCCACGCTTGAACCTCTGTGCGCAACCTGTCTCACTTCTCCCTCATCCTGAATTTGCATAATTTCGCCCACTCGCCGATTGTCCTTATTAACAAGCCTAGCCTTAGGAACCATTGAACCCGCCAAAACTTCCACTCCCACAACTGCAGGCTTGCTCCTTCTAAAAACATAACCTGGCAAAATCCTAATCTTAAATGGACGCACAACTCCTGCCAAAGCTTGGCGTCGCTGCTCCTCCTTCTTTTCAGCAACCCACTTATCATAATCATCAAATAAACCATAAATTACATCACTACGAAAAATCGGAACACCATTAATTTCTGCCTCCTCTTCAGCATCCGGTAAAACACGCACACCAAATGCTAAAACCACAGCATATAAAGGCTCCCTCTCAGCAACCACCGCAGCCTCAATTACATCCCTCTTACTCACATCACCTACATCCGCCAAACGCACCGGGACTCCCCGCTCACTAAAATAACTCATCAACGCCTCAAGACTGCCCAAGGTATCTGCCTTGAGAACCACCCCACTCTTACTAGTTTCAATACGCACTGATTCTACCTCAGCTTGAACCTCTTTTATTACCTGGTCAAGCTGAGACGAATCCTCCACAGCGCGTAGAGGAGCACCCGCGACAGCCTTCTCCAAACCCGGCGCAACGATTTTCACACCCGCAGCAGCCACCACCTCATCAACACTATCAAAACGCTGACGTGGATCACGCATTTCATCCAAAGGCTTAGGCAACAACAAAGCACGAATATGAGTGCCAATAGCCTTCCCCAGTCCACCTACAACTATCAAACCATCCTTGTGCAAAACACCATCATAAATTATGGCATCTACGGTGTGGCCCAGTCCCGGTTCCTCTTTCACCTCCAAAACCACTCCCTTGGCCGCTCCTTCGCTGAACTGTAACCGCTGGCTTAAATACTGCTGAGCCAAACCCGCTAATACGACCAGTAGCTCAGCGATTCCCTCCCCAGTCACGGCACTTGTGGGAATTATAGCAATATTGCGAGTGAAGTCCCGCACTCTGTCAAAACGGTCTCCAGAGAAACCCAAACGTGACAAGTCACCCATAATCTCATATATCCTTTCATCCAAAAAACGCAACACAAAATCCGGTTGGGCACTCAAACTCTTAAGAATGGAGAGAGAACCAGAGGGAGACCAGCCATTAATCCTATCAACCTTGTTAGCAGCAATCAAAAAGGGCGTTTTACGAGTCCTTAAAATATCAACACACTCATAGGTCTGAGCCTGAAAACCATTCAAAATATCGACAACAAGAATGGCAAAATCTGCAACCGCACCACCACGCTTCCTAAGATTAAAAAACGAACTATGCCCAGGCGTATCGATAACTAGGATGCCTGGTATGGTTAATTTCACTTTATAAGACTCAAGTAGTTTACCGCCAATAGCATTTATGGTCTCTGTGTCAAGCATACTAGCCCCTATATGCTGCGTTATACCCTTTGCCTCTCTCTTTTGCACCGCGGTTCCTCTAATTTTGTCTAATATGCTGGTTTTTCCACTATCTATATGACCTAGCACCACGCAAATAGGCTGTCTCATGGGCATTTTCATATCCCCTCTAACTTTAAATACACAATACCCGATCTGCATTTTCAATTTTTCGATAAACCGCCCACCACAAAAATATGCAATAACGGCTCCCTGACAAGCCAACCTGAAAAATAGCAATTTTCTCTTACTCAAGCACACGATTCCCTACACCAAAAGATACATCCTAAACCAAACAATAGGCAAACACCCTACAGGTAAACACTCAACCCACAATTTTAGTTCAACAATTCAAAACTATGCTTTACTCCTCTGATTACTCGCCAAAAACAGTGCCACCAACAACTTGTTCATAATTCAGGATAACTGGATACTTTTAAATACAACAACTTTTTAGGAGTGAATAGGGAAGAAACCACAGTAAATAATCAAAATTTAGGATAATAAATAGTAAAAAGTGTTTTTCTCAGAATTGTAAAAAATTTAGAAAATAACTTGATTCAAAATTAGACCCATAAACTTATAGTGGGTACAGTGATGTAAATCTTCCCTAAGTGGATGAACTTAACATTTAATAAAAACAGTAATAAAATAGTACAGCTCATCTTTCATTCATTTAATGAAGAGAGGAGGTGAATAATTTGAGCACAAAAAACATACCGCTCAAACAAATCAGCAAAAACGTTTGGGAAATACCCAAAGATTTCCGCCCCTACATGAGGGTGCCTGCAAGAATCATTGCAAATGAGTACCTCATGAAAGACATACACAAAGACCAAACCCTAATCCAAGCAGCAAATGTAACCAGCCTACCCGGAATAAAAAAATTCTCCGTAACCTTGCCCGACACATAAGGAGGACTACCTCCCCCGCGGGAAGCACACCAAGGCTACGGATTCCCAATAGGCGGAGTAGCCGCAACTGATTATGAAGAAGGAGTCCTAAGTCCAGGTGGCGTAGGATACGACATCAACTGCGGCGTTAGAATAATTACAACTAATCTGGAAAGAAAAGATGTCGAAGAAAAAATAAAAGTCCTAACACAAGAAATTTTCGATAATGTTCCCAGCGGCCTAGGCTCCAAAAGAAAAATTAAACTCTCAATGAGCGAATTAGACGGCATCCTAGCCGAAGGCGTCAAATGGTCAATCAACAAAGGATTCGGCTGGGAAGAAGACGCCCTATACTGCGAAGCAAACGGAAGCCTAAAAGAAGCCGACCCCACAAAAGTATCAACAAAAGCAAAGGAGAGAGGCGTCGCACAAGTAGGAACACTAGGAGCTGGCAACCACTTTCTCGAAATCCAATATGTAGAAAAAATTTTCGACCAAGAAGCAGCCAAAGTATATGGACTAAGAGAGAATCAGGCCACAGTTATGATTCACACCGGCTCGAGAGGACTAGGACATCAAGTATGCTCCGACTACCTACGAGTAATGGAAAGAGCCACAAAGAAATATGGAATCGACCTACCAGACAGAGAACTAGCAGCAGCACCCGGAAAAAGCCCCGAAGGCCAAGACTACCTAGCAGCCATGGCCGCAGCAGCCAACTTCGCCTGGGCCAATAGACAAAGCATAACCCACTGGGTAAGAGAATCCTTCCAAAAAGTATACGGCGTATCAGCAGAAGACCTTGAAATGCACCTAGTCTACGACGTAGCGCACAATATAGCCAAAATTGAAAAACACAAAGTCAACGGCGAAATCAGCACAGTCTACGTACACAGAAAAGGCGCCACACGCGCATTCCCCCCAGAACACCCCGAACTACCACAAAAATACAGAACCATAGGACAACCAGTCATCATACCTGGGACAATGGGAACCGCTAGCTACATCCTCAGAGGACGAAAAGAAGCCATGGAACTCAGCTTCGGATCCACCGCACATGGAGCGGGTAGGGTGATGAGTAGGAATGAGGCGATTAGGAGTTTTAGGGGTGAGAGTGTGAAGGGTAAGCTTTTGTCTGCGGGTATTCTTGTTAGGGCTGCGAGTATTGAGGTTGTGGCTGAGGAGGCTCCTGAGGCTTACAAGAATGTTGATGAGGTGGCTAAAGCGTCACATGATGCGGGTATTGCTTCTCTGGTTGCGCGTCTCCGTCCTCTGGGTGTTGTGAAGGGCTGACACTGATGGTAACGTGTGGCTACCTCGAAGTGTTGTTACCGTTAGTGTGAATTCCTTTATTTTCACCATCTTCCTTTTCATTTATTTTCCGAAGTTTGCAAGGAATTTTCTAGTTTTTTCTGAAAATACGCGGGCGCAGAGTATGTTTTTCATGTAAATTGTTTTTAGGTGTGTCTAGGTTGCTTTAATGAATGCCTTTTTTAGTGGTTTTTTATAAAATGAGGATTGGACTAGATTTATGGAAACAGTTTTTTAATTTTTTGGGTTGTGGATTTCTTTTTTGTGGATTTGCTTGTTTTTTCTTTGGGTGATGCTTTTTGGTTTATAAATAAAAGGGTGGTTGGGGGAAGGTTTTCTTTTGGGTTTGTTCCTGTTTTCTTTATTTGAATTCTTCTTTTACGTTGCCTCTTAGGTAGAGTATGAAGAATATTGCTATTATTGCTATGAATACGCTGCCTACGACGTAGATTATTGGGAAGCCTAGTAGGTATCCTATTGCGGGGGTTATTACTAGGAATATGGAGCTGATGAAGGTGAGGTAGTATCCCCATTTTTTCCTGTAGGCGAATCCAAACGCTGAAACAATTAGTATGATTGCTATTATTATGCAGGCGGTGAATAGTAGAAGATAATTGCTTGCATTTAGTTGTATTGAAAGTAGGTTGGGAATATATAGCATCCATATGAATACGTTTAGAAGTTCGGGTGTGGTTGGGGGGATTCGTGAAAGAAGGTTGCTCATTGATGGTCCGGCGGATAGTGGTTTAAGGAAGAAAAGGTATCCCAGAAGTAATATGGCTATGGCTGATAGTATGAATACTATGGATATTAAATTTGCTAGTTTTGGCGGTTGGGTTTCAGACATTTTGTTACCTCCATTAGATTCCATTAGGAAACCTAAAGTTACTTAAATTTTTCTTTCTTTATGAGTTGTTGTATGATTTATCTTTTATGTTTTCGTTTGTAGCTGGAATTCTCAAAATAGGTAAATTGAAGATTTAACCATATTATTAAATGGATTTTAAAAAATTGTGATACTCTGCTTCCAGTGGGAGTGCGTATTTTGCCATGTTTTGAGAAATGCTGGTAGGGGAAATGTGTTTGCAATAACTTTTGTCTTAAAACTATTTGTTTGGATCATTAATCTCTGTTTTAGGAAAATGTTGCTGTGACAATTTGGGTCGGTGTCTTCCCCTTTAAAACCTTTGCTTAAGAGAGGGGATAATGGATTAGAGGTAGCGGAAGTAGAGTTCCCCCACAAATCAAGCCAACACTTTTGAGAATCCTTCTTAAGCATCAGTTAAAAATACTGTGAAACATTATTATCTTATTAATGAGGTGGCGTGGCGTCTCTTATTTACTGCAGAAAATTTTTATGCGTAAATAAGGAACAAATTTTCAGGGGATGTTCTTATTTGGAGAGTAAGAAGTTGAAAAAATTGTTTAAATTGGTTAGTGTTTCTAACATTTCTCCACCCATAGCTAGGAACTTGAGGATTGCACCTTATGTTAAGCTTAGGGTTGGTAAGATAACTAAAGCTGTTAATCTTAACTTTAGTCTTGAGCTCTCCTTCCAAAACAGTGTTTTTCAAAGTGTCAAATATGTTCAGAGCGTTTCAAGCGAAGGAGATTATATTATTCCCCTGCCATTGGACATTAAAAAAATTCCCTCCGAAGCTAAGGAGGTTAATTTTACAATAGAATTGCGAGTAGGTAGAAATGTGGTAGCAAAGAAAACAATCTTACTATCTGCCTCGAACACCAGGAACCAGCTTGCAATGTCCCTCCCCTACGTTAAGAGAAATCGAATTATTGCGGGGAAGAGGCAAGATTGCTTTTGTGACTTGAAAAACACATCTAATTTACCCATTTCAATGTACTTCGAGATTCTATTAATACCCCTAGGAGGAGAGGAGATTAGGGTGTTTGGTGAACCCAGGAATATTCCCCCTGGAAGACCCGACCAGATTCAAGCCAGATATGTTGCTTCTATTAATCTTCTGGGGGAGTGCTTCATAGTAGCCCGAGTTAAGTTCAAACAGGGAGAACAAGAGCTTGAGCAATGTACGGTTCGAAAAACAACAGTTCAATTATCTCCTGAACCAGTTATGGAAATTAAAATAAGTGACTCCCCGCAAATTCCTACCGCAGTTGAGGGTGGAAAAAAGGTAAATTTTAACGTTAAAGTATTACAAAATATTGAGAAGACTAAACTAAGATTTGACGTGCTGGTAACTAGTGAAAATTGGGAAAAAAAGTTAAAAACATTTGAAATCAAACAGCAAAAGGGAGAATATAGGAATTATGGCCCTGTAACTTGGGATACCCCCAAAGTATCTGAGAAAACAACATTTTACATTGATTTCAAAGTCTATAAAGATGGCCAGCCACTTCCAGAGGAGGGAATTAAGAAAGAAAAAAAGAAGATAACTTTAACCCCTGCCTAAATGTAAATCTTATTATAAGAGCTAAAATTGGGTCTCAATTCTCCATTTCAAAAATTAGTACTTTAAATTTTGGTTTATCTGTAACTTGAAGAGGTTAAACTTCATAATTTTAGGCCTGATATTTCTAGTTTTTAGAAATTTATAGCTCCACATCTGTTACATCTTTTAGAGCCCTTGAGTATATCCTGCCCACAGAATCTACATTTTGTTACTTGTGCTTGGAGTGCTATCCATACACGTTCCTGTGGTGTTGTTAAAAGCGTGTTTTCTAATTGCTTATTTATTTCCTCCACTTCTTCTTTTAATGTTTTCGTTTCGCCCAGTTTACCTTCTTTTGCGATGGGGCTGGCATTAGCGTTTTTCTTTACAAGTACTCTTTCGATTGGGATTCTTTTAGTCTCCGCTTCTTTTTGGTATTTTGAAATAATGGCTTCATGGCGGAGCGTCAAGAAGCGTTGCTTAACAACATCCTCGATAGGTCGATCTAGAATCACTATTCCCGATTCTAGAGCTGGCTTTTTAAAAATTCTGGCGGTATCCAAATCCCACTTAATTAGTTTTTTCTCCTCTCTTGAGAGGTTATAAAAAGTTATTTTGGTTTCACCTACATTTCCATGAGGCTCAAATATTATGTAGCTTCCAAAAATTCCGAAGGAGTACTTTTTAATTTTGTCAATGGCTAACTCAATATATACCGTATTATATCTCATCCAACCTACAGGTATACGCCCTACGAATCTTGAAGCTCTGTCCTGTGAATAGAACTCTGAGGTTATAATCAGACGTGACTCAGAAATAAAGAGTTTAGCGGGAAACCCTTTAAAAAACTTTAGATTACTCCTCCCATCAATTTCCTTCTGCCAATCAATATTAAGTCTCACACTGTGTCTACTAAGCAGTTTATCATCCTCGAAGGCGGTTAGAGGTAATTCAATCCTTCTTTCTATAGCTCGTTTTTCTACGGCCTCCTTCCTGTTATTGACAGATTGTTTTAGCGCAATCATGCAATATACCACCAATATCAGGAGCACTAAGTAAAGGATGACTTCCTCCAAGGTGTCAACCCCTACTCCTGGAACTGGAAACTCCAATCCAAGCAGTAGTGCCCAGTCTCAATTCCTCAGCCAGCTGGTTTATATAAACTATTTTTAATATTTAAATATTATCTCTAAAGGCAAAATCACATTTTTCTCAGCATCTACTATTGTGGGGTGTTGTTTTGTGACTTTTCCTCGCCTTCTACGCCTTAAATTTGCATTTTCCCCTCTTTAAACGCCGATTCTGGGACCTAAACCCAGAAATTTCCAAACAAACATGCACTAATCCACAGTAAGTGACTCCAGTTAATAGTGTCGTGATAAAAAAACCACTTATTTTAACAAAACCCCTTTTTTATACTCCTGTTTACCTTTGTATAGGTTCTGCAAACTGATAGGAAGTTCCAGCTTATTGCCAGATTGCCCTTTACACAAATGATAATCATTCCTTTAAGCCCAGATAGTTTAGCAGTCTACCGAAACCCAGTAGTGCTTCCTTCCTTGTTTTATCCATTATCTCCTCGTCAAACTTCATAACTGTTTCAGATATTATTTCTAATAGATCGTTCACTAGTTTTTGCCTCCATTTGGAGGAACTGTCTAAATGTTCTTCTATTATTTTGAAGAATAACTTTGGTTTTTTAATGAAAATTTCTTCAACCCCCTCATGGATGTATGTGATTTCCAGCTTTTCTTGATGCTTCTGGATTAGATGCTGTATTATGCGTTGCCCCCATTCAGGCTTTCTGTGGCAAATGAATTTTAACAGGCTACTTCTAACAACTTTGCTTTCTTGGGCTGTGCTGTCAAAGCATTCAATTATTTTGGACTCATTTTTTTCTAAAAAATCTATTAATTCTACTCCGTAGAACTCAGCCTTATTTGCTTTTTCAGATTCAACCATAATAATCACCACCAATATTTTAGATATTTTATTCCACCCATCTAAAGCATAAAATCCCAACACATTTAGCTAATTACAATTAACGCACGATTTTTATAAATTTGGGAAGTGTTAGAACTTTAAAAACTAGAGACTCACATATCTCTATAAGGTGTCAGTTGTGTTAATTTGAGAAATGTGCCTGTGAAAATGTCAATATACCTCTCAAAAAATTCCTTAAATTAGTGGAGTTTTTAAGATAGATTCAGATATAAATAGTACCCCCCTTCCAAGAGTTCTTGCTTAGGGTCTAGTAAGGAGCCAGGTAGTGTGAACCGCATCCACCCCCCTGTTTTTTCTTTTTTCCTGGCTCCTTCTCCCCTCCCTTTTTAAGTCAGCAAATTAAGATATTTCAATTCTTAACTAGTTTATTTGCTATGAAAAATCTTGGAAGGCTTTTCATACTTTGTCTAAGAAGCGTAGCTTATGTAGGTTTTTTAAAAGCGATATTTTTATCGATACCTAATACTAAAATTTTTAAACTCGCCGGTATAGTCTTCGAAGGTAACTTTTATGTCGGTCACTTTAGCAGATGGGGGCCCCTGCTTGCAAAATTTAATCATTTCTTCGACTTTTTCTTTCTCTCCTTCGAATACGGCTTCTACTCTTCCATCGCTGAGGTTTCTCACCCATCCCGTTACTCCCCTACTATCAGCTTCATCTTTTGTGTACGATCTAAAAAAGACGCCCTGCACTCTTCCGCTGATAAATACATGGGCTCTAACTTTCATACTCATCACCGTCGGGGTAAACAAGAAGCTTTTTTGATATGTTTGAATAATCAATTATAAATTTTAAACATGTATTGGATTTATTTCTAACTGTTTTACTATCTTCTTTGTGATACTTTTGTTCTGGTTTCTATTCTTGCTTTTTTCTATTTTTTTCAAGTATTTTCTCAAAATTCTTAGATAAAATCTTTTTTATATATGTTAGCTCTTAATATTCATTATGAAACCAATATCTGTCAAGCTTCCTATAGAATATATAGAGGGTTTAGAAACATTAGTGAGAAACGGCTACTATGCAAACCTTCGCGAAGCGATAAGATTTGCTATTCGAGACCTTTTGGTAAAGGAGGGGTACCCCGAGTTCAATCAAGGGATAAAACGAGGGCGGGCTTATGCTCAAACACCCCTTGTATAGCCGTGAAGACAACCCTATCTCCAGAAGATACTCTAGCGACTAGGGTTCAAAATAAATAAGTTCTAGAAAAATTTTTGCTCTTTTTCAAAGTATTTAGTAGTTATATTGAAAAATATAAATGGTTGTGTTAATCACAGAGCGCTTTTAGCATAGTTGGTGTATCCTAGTGGTTTCAATATGTGTTCCTGTAGCGGCTGAAAATCCGGAAATATTACTGGAAAAGATTACTTCGACTGCGGAAAAGGCTCCTGATTTCATTGAGGTTAGAGTAGATTATCTTAAAGACCTGAATATTGACTTTTTAGAACTAGTCTCTAAAATATCCATTCCACTAATATTAACTGTGAGGAAAAAGAGTGAAGGAGGATTGTTTAAATTCGGAGAGAAGAAGAGGACTGAGATTTTAGAAAAATGTATTGAAGCTAAACCGAGATTTGTAGATTTAGAGTTAAGTACAAGTAGATCCTCCTTAGGGCGGTTGTTAAAAACTGCAGAGCACAATTCAGTGGGCGTCATCCTATCGTTTCATTCATTTAAAAACACGCCTAAAAGGGAAAAACTGGTAGAGAAAATCCGTCAAGCAGCCCAAATGGGAGTAGACCTGGTGAAAATCGTGACTTTCGCTAGGGAGATAAAAGATAACCTCACCACACTTTCCCTCCCTCAAGAGGCCCATGATTTGGGAATCAAGATAATCTCATTTTGCATGGGAGAAAAAGGTATAATCTCCAGGGTTTTATGTCCCTTCTTCGGCTCTTATCTAACTTATGCTTCACTAGAAACAAGTACTGCTCCGGGCCAAATAGATTTAGAGGTTATGAGAAAAATACACAAGATTTTCTATTCCCTTATGAAGTTTAACTAGCCAATGTTCTAAATGTTGCTAGATAAAAGTATAAAATTGGAGGCTCATAAGATGTGGAGCGGCACCAAAGTTATCTGCGTGATTGGTGATCCTATTGATCACTCATTATCCCCCAGAATGCACAATGCTGCCTTCAAACACTTGGGTCTTAACTACGTGTATGTTCCCTTTAGGGTTCTGAAAGCAGATTTGAAATATGCTGTGAGAGGGATAAGGGCCTTGAACATAAGGGGATTTAATGTCACAATTCCGCATAAGGTTTCGATAATGAAGTTTTTAGATGATGTTGACTCCACAGCCCTGAAAATAGGTTCAGTTAATACAGTGGTAAATGAGGATGGGAAACTCTTGGGATATAATACTGACGGCCTGGGTTTTTCAGAAGCTTTAAGAGAAGAGGGAGTAAACCCTGAAGGTAAAAAAGTAGTACTTATCGGGGCTGGAGGGGCTTCGAGAGCTGTCTCTTTTTACCTTGCTGGTGTGTGTTCAAAATTAACTATCTTGAACCGTACAAGGAGTAAGGCTTTAAAGCTGGCTAGAGAATTAACAAGCCTTGGTTACAAAGTTTATGGAAAAGGTTTAACAACAAAATCCTTGGAGAAGGAGATAGCTGATTGTGACTTGCTAGTTAACACGACTTCTGTGGGTATGTATCCTAATGTGGGCGAGTCGCCTGTCCCGAGAAATTTCTTGCGCAAGGATTTGGTGGTTTTTGATATTGTTTACAATCCTTTAGAAACCTTGCTTTTAAGTTATGCTCGGGAAATCGGCGCAAAGGCTGTGGATGGAGTTGGGATGCTAGTCAATCAAGGTGCAATTGGTTTTAAAATGTGGACAGGGGTCGAGGCCCCTAAAGACGTTATGAGAAGAGTGGTAATTGATAGTTTGCGTGGAAGGGATTAAAGATTGAAAGGTAGAGCTTTAGCTTTCGGAGCGGGAACAGTTGTAAATGCTATTGCCACTGGTTTTGGCGCTGCTTTTGGAATCGCTCTTTGGACAAAGGCAGAAGTGGAGCTTTTGGATGAACCCGGATTTTTCGAGGGAAAAATTCTAAATGAGCCCTCCGAGAATACTAGGCTAATATGTACCACTGTTAAACATGTCTTGAATCACTTCAAACTGAGCCGGGAATATGGTGCTCGAGTGATTACTGATTCCATAATTCCCATCTCTAAGGGGCTTAAGAGTAGTAGTGTAGCCGCTAACGCAGTTGCCTTAGCCACTGTCGCAGCTCTGAAAGAAAACTTGGAGGATCTGGAAATCATTCGTATAGGCGTTGAGGCAGCTTTAGAGTCGGGAGTAACTATCACGGGAGCTTTTGACGACGCTTGTGCATCATATTTTGGTGGGTATGTAGTCACAGATAATTTAAAGAGAATATTGATTAGTAGACAGCAACTTAAGGAAGATTTGACAGTAATGATTCAGGTGCCACCTAGAAAGAGCCACAGAGAGGGTAATATTAAAAGAATGAAATCCATCAAAAACTATGTAGAACACGTTTTTAACCTCGCTCTGAATGGAGAATACAAAACTGCAATAACTCTAAACGGTCTGCTCTACTCTGCAGCCTTGGGTTACGACACCGAAGCTACAGTCAGAGCCCTTGAAGCTGGAGCGGTTTCAGCGGGATTAACAGGAACTGGGCCAGCGACAATTGCGCTATGCCCTAGAGACGTTTGTGACGATATCGAAACTTCCTGGAAAGAGTTAGAAGGTAGAATTATTCGCACCGAATTTAATAACGAAAAGGCCAAAGTAATCTAGAGAGGTAATTCTCATGAATCTAGTAGTTAATGGTGGAGGTAGTCTGCAAGGAGCTGTTTCTGCGCCTCCCTCGAAAAGTTATACTCACAGAGCTTTTATTATATCAACTCTTGCTGAAGGGAAGTCTAAAATTTTTGAGCCCTTAATTAGTAGAGATACTCTCGCATCCATAAGGGCTTGTGAAGCCTTAGGCGCGGTTATTGAGAGGAGAAGCGAAAAGGTGTGGTGCGTTTCCGGCTCTCCGTCACCCAAAACACCAGAAGATGTTATAAATGTTGATAATTCAGGAACCACAATTCGTATTATGACTGCTGTCTCCTCCTTAGCTCCAGGATTCACTGTACTTACAGGCGACGCCTCAATCAGGCAGAGGCCAATGGGCCCACTTATTAAATCTTTGGGAGATTTGGGAGTGAGATGTTTTTCTACAAAGGGTGATGACAAACCTCCTATTGTGGTGGAGGGTGGAGGTATTAAAGGAGGAAAAACAAATATTCCTGGACATATCAGCTCCCAATTTATTTCAGCTCTACTTATTGCCTGTCCTTTAGCTAAAAACGAAACAAGAATAAGTTTTACCTCCGAACTAAAATCAGAGCCCTATCTTGAAATGACCATGGAGGTTCTAAGCCTTTTCAAGGGAAATATAAAATACTTACCAAATATTGGTGTGGTTATACCCCCAAAACAGACATACTCACCAGCCAGCGTTAGGATTCCCGGGGACTTCTCTTCGGCTGCATTTATTCTTTCAGCCGCGGCTATAACTGATTCCGATGTAAAAATCCATAATTTGGATATGGGTTCCAAGCAGGGCGATAAGAAAATTGTCGATATACTTATCAAAATGGGTGCTGAGGTCGAATTGGGAGAAAATTATGTTAGGATAATTGGAGGTCATAAACTAAAGGGCATCTCCTTTGATTGTGGCAATAACCCTGATTTGCTGCCCATTCTTGCTGTTTTAGGGTCAGTTGCAGAAGGTAAAACCGATATCTTTAATGCACAACATGTTCGTTACAAGGAGAGCGATCGCGTATCTGCCATGGCTAAAGAACTATCCAAAATGGGCATTCGCATAGATGAAAAGATAGATGGTCTTACAATCCATGGTGGGAAATTAAAAGGGGCTCATGTTGAAACTTATAATGACCATAGGATACTCATGGCTCTTGCAGTAGCTGCTTTAGCGGCAGAAGGGGAAACTATTATTTCAGGAGTGGAGTCTGTAGATGTTTCTTACCCCTCCTTTCTTGAAGATATGAATTTCCTAGGTGCGAGTTTTAGGAGAATGAATAAAAATGCCGGGTAATATATTTGGTGAAAGGTTTGTTTTAGTGTCATTTGGCGAAAGTCATGGGAGATGTGTGGGCGCCGTTATAGACGGGTGCCCCGCAGGACTAAAGCTTTCCGAGAAAGATATACAGAGAGAGTTGGATAGACGAAAACCTGGACAAAGCGGGATAACCACTACTCGAAGTGAGGCCGACGAAGTTGAAATCCTCTCTGGATTATTTGAGGGGTATACTACAGGCGCTCCAATATGTATGGTTGTTTGGAATAAGGATGTAGATTCTACAAAATATGAAACTGTTAAGTATGAACCACGACCTGGGCATGCCGACTACACCGCGTTTGTCAGATATGGCGGTTTCAATGATCCTCGGGGGGGAGGAAGACTATCAGGGAGAACTACAATCTCTTATATTATGGGAGGCACTGTAGCTAAAAAATTGCTCCGGGAAACTCTTAATGTTGAAATTCTGGCGCACACCACTGAAATCGGAGGAGTAAAGGCGGAAAGTAAATCATTAGAGGAAATAAGACAAGCTGACAGTAATCCCGTGAGGTGTGCTGACACCGAAGCAGCAAAGCAAATGATAGCACGCATAAATGAGGCGCAGAAACAAAAAGATAGTGTAGGAGGAACTATTCAATGCATAGCATTAAACGTCCCAGCGGGATTGGGCGACCCTGTTTTCAACACTCTTGAAGGTGACATAAGCAAGGCACTCTACTCTATACCCGCAGTTAAAAGCGTCGAGTTCGGAAGCGGAGTAGACTCAGCTAAAATGACTGGTTCCCAGCACAACGATCCCTTTGTTCTGCGTGAGGGCAAAATAATTACACTTTCAAACTATGCGGGAGGAATTCTGGGTGGAATAAGCAATGGAATGCCCATAACCTGTAGAGTTACCATAAAGCCCACGCCATCAATCCGCAAAAAGCAGCAAACAGTAAATCTGTTAAGTATGAAGGAAACCACAATAGAAGTCGAGGGAAGACATGACCCTTGCATAGTGCCCAGAGCCATTCCCGTTGTGGAAGCAATGGTTGCAATGGTTATTCTGGATCACGCGATTTCAGCCAACCTTATTCCAAGAGTTTTAGGAAAAAAAAATTTGAGAGAATAAACCGCCCGCAAGTTCCAGGTTCAAAATTACATATTTTATTCCGAATAGATGTAGCTAAAATAGTAAATGATTGTTTGTGGTGAGAATAACCCATAAAAGCTACCAGAAAGTTTTAAACAATAACCGCTTTACGAGAAAATTAAATCAGTAGATTAGTGGTGTGAAAGTTTTTTGAGGTAAACACTTTGGAGGACCTAGAAGCTCTGAGATTGAAAATCGTTGATGTTACAATTGAAATTTTAAAACTAGTAAAGAAACGCCTAGAACTAGCAAGAGAGGCAAAAAGAATAAAGGCACAAAAAGGGCTTCCCATAAAAGACGAATACGCTGAGAGGAGACTTCTATCCAAAGTGCTAGAGACCTGCGAAGAGCTAAATATTTTTCCTGAACTCGGCAAAGAGTTAACTAAACTGCTAATAAAATATTCAATAAAAATTCAGGAAGAAGACGAATAATTAAGTATAGACTACCACTCTGTGTAATAAGAGGGATAAGGATGACGACTTCTAGGGTTGCAATTGTGGGTGGGTCTGGACGGATGGGTTCATGGTTTTCTCAATACTTCAAAGATAAAAAATACTCAGTAGTTCTGAGTGCCAGGAACCGTGAGAAATTAATTGCCGCAGCAAAGAAACTTGGAGTGAGCTACGCAGAAAACAATGTGGAAGCTGTGAAAAACGCGGACCTAGTAATGGTTTCTGTGCCCATTTCTAGCACGGTAAGCATTATAAAAGAGATAGCTCCCTTCTTAAACCCCAAAACAATACTCTTTGATATAGCTTCCGTTAAAGGGGATATACCCAAAACTTTAGAGGAACAGAGTTTGAAGTACGGATTCAAAGCGGTTAGTGTTCACCCAATGTTTGGGCCAGGCGCAACAAGCCTAAAAGGTCACACCGTGGCAATTATACCAATTCCCGGCTCGGAGGATGCAGCCGCAAAACTGGAGCAACTGTTTAGTGATGATGGTGCTCGGGTAGTAGTAACTGATGGTAAGACTCACGATAGAATGATTAGTGTCGTACTTGGTTTACCTCACTTTTTGAATATACTATTCGGAGCAGCGTTATTAGAAGTTCCGGAAGCTATTTCCCAGATTAGAGAGTTCTCAGGAACAACATTCGAATTACAGCTTCTTTTGGCCGAATGCGTTTTTGGAGAAGACCCAGAGCTATACTCCGAAATACAAATGGTTAACAAAGATTTTGTAAACTTTCTGGGAAAGCTGGAAAAAGTGTTCAGCGATTTAAAAAAAACCATTGAACAAAATAATGAGGTAGTATTCTTCAAAAACTTTGAGAGGGTAAGAGAAAAACTAGCTCAGGACACCAAATATGCGAGCGCTTATAATAACTTATATAAGATAATCAAAATTTTGAAAAATGGTTAAGGTTATACAAAAGAAAATTAAATTGTTATCTAACCCGCGACGGTGAGGGGGACGAACCTAAAAAGTACCAGCGTATTCCCCACCGACACTCAAACACTTACACGCTAAACGTTCCAGATAAAATAGGTAAACTAAGTTTTTCCATAGAAGACCCGATACGCTAGAGAGTTTATGAACGTGTTTCTCATAGTGATAGTTGTGCGAATCTAATTGTTCTATATTTTTCCCTCTTTAATCAAATCTAGCACCTTTTCGACTTTTTTGTTGTAATTTAAAACCTTATCTCTAACCTCTTCTTTGCTGGGAGCTGCTACAATTTTTCCGTTCTCAGCGTTCACTATTATTTCTCCCACATCCCCAATGTATTTTCCAAGGGCGATATGTTGATAGCCAAATATGGCTTTCCAGTATCTCTCATCTAAGTAGAGTTTGCGTAACTTGAAAACGAGACCATAATTATCAACTATATATGTTCCAATGATTTTCTTAACATCAGATGTTTCAATGGGCATAATAATCACCGTCTCTCTGCAAATAATTAGCTAGTCAACATTAAATCTGTTTTGTTGCGACTCATTTTCTATAATTTTTTTCTAAGCATGTGGAGAAATATCCTTTTTCCCTATTTTTCGATTTTTGGTGAGTGCTGAAAAGGAAATCAACTTATTTGAACCCTATTGAGTAATCTCTTGGAAAAGAATGAACTTTAAAAATTGGTTCATATTTCTTACCGCTTCCCAATAATTATGTTTTAGCATTCTGTTTGTGTTATAATTGAATCATTCTGGAAAACGTTTGTTCTTTTTGATACACTATTTTAAAATATACTTCTGGAAATCTATTTGTCTAGAAGGTGAAAAAGGAATGGTAGCAGTTTGTGAGACAATAACAAAAAAGTCCTTGTGCTATTTCTGTAAGGGCGAAACAGACCATTATTGTGAAGACTGTGGGCGTCCGGTATGTGGAGCTCATAGCATAACCTGCGAGTTTTGCGGCAAACATTTGTGTTTAAACTGTGATTCTTAAACTGTTACCAAGCAACCTAATAAGTAACCGTCCAATTTTTAAGTTAGATGTTTACTGACGTATACCATATTATCTTCTACTTTTACCATTCCTGCTCTTTCAAGCCAAGCAAGATTGGCGCGTACTTGGACTGGAGCTATTCCCGTCGCTTTAATCAGGCTATCTATGCTGATTTTTTTGAGGCTTTCAATTATAAAGTATATTTTGAACCGAGGATCAAGTACCATGGCCTCCCTGTATTTCTCTAATTGTTCTTCGCGAATCTTCTTTTCTCTTTCAAGTTCTTCCTTCATTTTTTCCATTTCTTTAGCTTTAGTCTCAAGCTCCTTAACTTTGGCTTCTATCTCATCCTTCCTAACAAATATTTGCTTCTGGATTATTTGCATCTCGTCTTTTAGCGCTTTTATTTCTTCTTCCTTCAAGCGCAATTGGCTTTCCTTTTGTCTGATTAAAGCTGCGTTGCCCTCAATGTCACTTTTCAAGTTTTCGATTTCAGAGCGCAGTCCTGCAGCATCACTCTCAAGTTGCTCTAAGAGCTTTTGGGCGTCTCTAAGCCTATCTTCCTTAAGTTCCAAGTCTTTGCGGCTATCCTCAATTAGGCTTTTTAATCTTTCTACTTCTCTTTCTTTCAGTTTGAGCATGTTTGCCCCTTCGGCTATGAAGGCGTCTCTCTCTTTAACCATGCTCTCCAGGTTTTTGATTTGCTGGTTAAATTTGGATAGCTCAAGCTGTGCCCCCTCTAATTTCTCTTCTAGTTCCGCTGCTCTCCCTCTTTCAGTTTCAAGTGTCATTTGAAGTTTTGACAGTTCTTTGCTTGTGGACTCCAACTCAAATCTTACTTTTTCCAGCTCCTCCCTCTTTGCGGTTAACTCTTTTTCTTTTTCTTGAAGTTCTCTACTCTTTGCCGCAAGCTGGGTGTTAGTTACTTCTAAGGCCTTCTCCTTCTCTAAAAGATATTTGGTTCTCTCATCCAGCATCTTCTCTTTTTCTTTAAGTTGGGAGTTAAGTTCCTGTATGCGGGCTCTAGCTTCCGCCTCTTCCTCCTCAAGTTTTTTAGCCTCTAACCGTGCCTTCTCATATTTTTCTAACAGATCTCCCGAGCGACTTTTTTCTTCCTCTAATACTTTCTTTAGATTATTGTACTCCTGCCGCGCGTTCTCAAGCTCTTTTTCAATTTTCTCTAGGCTGACTCGTTTTTGGTCTAGTTCACGGGTTTTATCTTCTAATATTTTTTCTTTCTCTTTGAGCTTTTCACTAGTTTCTTTGAAAATTTTCTCTCTCTCAAGGAGCTGGTTATTTAGTTCCTCCACTCTCTGTCTAACTTCCTTCTCCTTACTCTCAAGTTTTTTAATTTCTTGCTCCGCGTTTTCGAGTTTTTCAAGAAGCGTTCGAGACTTCAGTTTTTCCTCCTCATATTTTCCTAAAGCAGCCTTCATCTGGGATTCTACAGACTCTAATTCTGCTCTTTTCTGTTCTAGGCTACTCTTTACCTCTTCTAATTCTCTTCTCCTAGTTTCCAGCTCTCTGTCTTTTTCTTCAAGTTCCTTTACCTTTTCTACTAAGGCTAGAGTGTTCTTTTTCAAAAGGGCTTCTCGCTCCGCGAGTTGCTTATCAAACTGTCTAATTGTTTCATTAACTTTTTCCCTCTCTCCTTTAAGAACGTTAGAAAAATTTTTGGCGAACTTGTTTATAGCTTCTCTAAAGACTTGCATTTCCCCTTCAATAGCATTGGAGAGATTTTGCATGGCTTGTTCTCTTACTTCATCAACAACTTCTGACACCGTGTCAACAAACGTGTTTTTTATTAGTTCTGAAGCAAATCGGATGTGAACCTTAGCAACTAAGCGTTCGCTCACCAAATCCTTCATATTAAGGATATTATCCTTTAAATTCTCCAAACTTCCTGAAATCGCGGCGTCCAACCCAAGCCTTACATCATCCACTGCAGATTCTAAATCACTAAGATTTTTACGCAGCAAATCAGCAGAATAAAACTCCTCAGCCTTTAAACCACCTGCTTCGGGACGATTTTCTTCCTGCATCCCACTATCTCCTAGAAGCAATGTTTATTATATAATATGGGGCTTAAGACCATTTAAAGTTTTATAAAAAATTATGTGTGAACCGCGTTTTAGACGAATTAGGGAGAGTCATTTTTATTCTGCCACATTTTATGATATTTAATCGTCTGTGGAGAAGCCGTTCTTATTTTGAGATTTTTGTCCCTTTGACGAAAAAGGTCTTTGTCTCTTTATGGTTAGACTAATGGGCGTGGGAGTAATGATAACAAAACTTAATACCTTAAAGCCTTTTAGGCAAAAGTTAATTGTGAGGATTTCAATATTTAATTCGAAAGATATTGAAAAATTCCAAATTACTTGTAGAATGCTCTCGGAAAAGGTTTAATCTCTCATAAAACAGTGTAATATGAGAAAATTCTGTTAATCAAAGAGAGAAAAGGATACCCGAAATCGATGAAGCAAACCGGCAAGAATGACCTACAGGGATGATTGATTATAGTTACGCTGAGACGGGAAATATTCCTAACAAACTCATTTGCTTTCTTCCCATTAATCATAGATTAGTGACGATAATGATTACCAAACCTGACACAAGAGGTGTTTACTCCCTACTAATAGAAATCACCAGGGGAACGCGAATTCAGGTAGGCGGCTTGGGAATAATCAAGCTTCCCGCCGGGTACTATGTGTATACTGGATCTGCCATGGGAAAGGGATCCAGTAGTTTGGAGGGCAGAATAAAGAGGCATCTTTCAGATAAAAAGAATAACTTTTGGCACATTGATTATCTCCTTGCAGACAGCAACTCAAAAATTATTGGCGTAATTTTTGCTGAAACTCTAAAGAACAGAGAGCATGATGTGGTGAGAGAGCTTAAGAACCAGGGAGAAGTGATTTGTAAAAAATTCGGTGCAAGTGACTGCAAAAGAGATTGTGTAAGCCATTTACTTTACGTGCGTCAAAGCCTAAGCGAGATTTTAGATATTATAAGGGAAACCTACAAAAAACTTAACCTAGAACCCATAACCATAATATTTTAAAGAAGAGGTTGGTAAAGATGCATGGACAGCTTTTATGGCTTCTGTTAGAACTGATCTCGTTGAGAATCCTTCTCCCCAACTTCATTGCCAAAAAATGGAGGTATCCTCTCGCTTAGCACCGGTTTTAAGCTCAAACCATAGAACTTTTTATGTACTTTTGAGTACACATTAAAGGAAATACTCGGTTGACTTTTAAGCTACAAATGCTGTGTTTTAGTTATAGTCTATTTTTCTACAATTGTTTCCTCTACGGATTTTCCAAAGTGTCGCCCGCCTGTAATGGTGTAAATCAGAATTTCGTCTCCCTTTTTTAGTTTTGCAACAGAAACAGGTTTTCCGTCCTTATCCACTAAGTTTACTGTTTCAGCGTTTTGAACCAACGTTTTAAAAATCTTTCTATCTAATTCCACTTTAACAATTAGTAAGGGCCTTTTTTCTATTTTTACGCGTCCCACAACAACTTCTCGGCAATTTCCCTGATAATCAACTGCAAGTACATTGTCCCCTGCTTCAAGTTCCGAAAGATACTTTGTTTTTCCATCGGCCATCAATACATATGCGTGAACCGCTCCCGCATTCACCCTGAAGGGTCTGGGTGTTGCGAATTCTGTTTGAAGTGTCTCGCTATGGATAAGGAATAAGCCCTGGGATTGGCTCCCTACTAGCATCCCTTCACCTTCTCTAAGAAGTGAGCAGGTATCTACACAGACGCGATCCCCCGATCCTACCTCATTTACCTCCACAACTTTTGCTGCTGTCAATTCCAGTCTTTTGGGCATCTCAATTATTTTCTTTAGTTCAATTATTTCTTTGGCCGTTTTGGGTGTGAAGAGCACCCCGTCGACACCGATTTCCAGAGTTTGAAAAAGGGTTTTCGCTTCATCCAAGTTTCTGGCCTCAGCATATAGCTCTGTGGCAGATTTGTGGAGTTCTGCAATCAAGTTTTCTATGGGAATTATTTTCCAGTCTTCAGTTTCCACAATAACATATGGAACTCCTATTTTAGAAAGTTCTGAGACCTTTTCTTCGTCCTTCTTAGTTTTTATGTTTACCCAACACGCTACTCTTTTTTCATGCTCCATGATCCTTAGAATTTTTTCAGGACTGGTCTCTGTAACAATTAGAACATCTGGTTTGGGATTCTCGGAAGGAGAAAAAACAGTCACCGAACCCAGTTGCTTGAGTTGAGATATGACTGATTTATCTGCTACAAAGGCGTTTATCCCGCTGGTCATTGAAGTTACAGCTAGCTCCTTAATGTCCTCCCAGCTACCGTTTAGTCGTATAATTATCCTTTTCATCCCTTTGACCCCAAGAGTTCTAGTGCTTCCTCCACCGAGATTCCCTTTTTAACTATTTCTGATACCGCTCTTACAAAGGCTGTGGGGTTCGGGTGTTGGAATGCGTTTCTTCCCATAGCCACGCCTATGGCTCCCGCCTCCATGGAATCCTTAACCATTTGAAGCGCTTCACGGTCAGTCTCTGTTTTAGGTCCTCCCGCAATAATAATAGGTACTGGGCACCCCTCAACCACCTTTGAAAAGGTGTCTACTTTTCCTGTGAATGGCGTTTTTATAATGTCTGCTCCTAGCTCCGCTCCTATCCTTGAAGCGTGGGCGATTACCTTTGGATCAAATGCATCAATATTTTTTCCCCGTGGATACATCATAGCAATTAGGGGCATTTGCCAATCCTCACACTCCGTTGATATCTGACCCAGATCCCTTAGCATCTCTGGTTCCCTTTCACTTCCGATGTTAATATGTATGGAAACTGCGTCTACGCCAAGTTTTACTGCTTCCTCCACTGTGCCTACAATCACCTTCCAGTTAGGATCCGGTCCTAAGGCGGTGCTCCCTGAAATATGCATTATAAGCCCACAATTGGGTGCTTTTTCTAGTTGTTTAATAATACCTTTGTGAAGCAAAACTGCTGTCGCTCCACCTTTTGAAACTAGTTCCACCATTCCTCTAATGTTTTCAAGTCCCTTAATTGGTCCGTTGGTAACTCCATGATCCATGGGAATTATGACAGATCTGTTGTTTTCCATTATTCGTCTCAATCTAAGTTCTTTTCCTCTCATTTTTATCCACTCACAAAAGTTTTTTTGCGTATAAAAGTTCAGCATTAAGAACTACGGCTCCAGCTGCGCCTCTAATAGTGTTATGGCTAATTAGAGTCAAAAGTAAATGATTCTCATCGAATCCCTGCCTTACTCTTCCCACTGTTACACTCATTCCTGGAACTGTACCTGCCATACGATCCAATCTTGGCTGAGGTCTATCCTCCTCGTCTCTAACTATTATGGGCTTTTTGGGGGCTGAGGGTAAATTCAGTTTTTGGGGTTCACCCTTAAATTCGCTGAGAACCTTTTTTGCTTCTTCAACATCTACTGGCTCCTTAGTTTTGATGAAAACAGTTTCTGTGTGTCCATCAATTACTGGTACCCTATTACACGAAACTGCTATTTTGAAATCTGCAAATTTGACCTCCCCATCTTTGATTTTACCCAAAATTTTTAGATTCTCAGTCATCACTTTTTTCTCTTCGTCTTTGATGTACGGAATTATGTTATCCGTAATTAGTAATCCGGAGACGCCAGGGAGGCCGGCTCCGGAAATGGCCTGCATGGTACTTACATATACTGTATCAAGCCCGAATCGGTCATAAATGGGTTTGAGAACCATAGCCAAACCAATGGTCGTGCAATTGGGGTCGGTCACTATGTAACCATCCCACCCTCTATTTTCTTTCTGGACTTCAATAAGTTGAAGATGGTCTGGGTTTACCTCTGGAATAACTAAGGGCACATCTTTTTCCATTCTGTAGGCGCTGGCATTGCTGGCAACCACACAGCCTGCCTCCGCAAAATTCTTCTCAACATCCTTTGCTATATCTGAGGGCAGGGCTGAGAAAACTAGGTGTGCTCTTGTTTCTCGGGGGTCGGTATTTACAACTGTCATATCTTTTATTTCCTCAGGAATTTCCATGGGGAGGTGCCAGTTTACAGCAGCCTCCTTGTATTTTTTACTGGCTGATCTTTCCGAGGCTGCGATGGAGACAATGTTGAACCAAGGATGGTTGCAAACCATTTCTATTAGTCTTTGGCCCACGGTGCCTGTGCAACCCAAAATTGAGACATCTATCTTTTTCAATCCTTGACCTCCAGATTTGTTTTAATTAGTTCAGTTGCCTTTTCTTTTTCTTTTTGATTCACGAAAATTCTTACACTCGAGCTGATGGTCAGAATTCCAAAAATGTTGATTTTCGCCTTTCCGAGGAGACTTGCAACCGTATCAACTATGCCAGGCGAGGTTTCCAAATTTCCGCCCTTAACAGTAATCATTGAAAGATTCTCGAAGAGAGAAACCGCTTTACCTAATCCTTTTTCTCTAATTGTCCTGTGGATTGAGTTTACTACTTTTTTAGTATTTTCGCCAGAAATGTATAATATTAGAGATAAAGGCTCCAAAGCTGCGGATAAAATTTTTCCCCCTGTCTCTCTTACCGCTGAGAGGATAGAGAACAACGCTTCGGGTTTAACAGCCTCCTCTCCAACTATTGTGACCATGGAAACATTGGTATCGCTGGCTAAAACTTCCAGTTCTGGGAAACCTGAACCCGTTATCACTGTTCCGGTGGCTGCTAAGTCTCCATTTTGAAAACCAACAATCCTTATCAACATATCTCGAGGCTTGAACCATAAGGCCTTGGGGTGAATTATTTTCGCTCCCGTGGAGGTGAGTCTAACTACCTCCTCTGTGTCTAGCGACTTTATGAGAGCAGTGCTATCAATAAAGTCGGGGTCTCCCGTAAGAACGCCTTCCACATCCTTAACTAAAATTACTTCTTTGGCTGCCAAACAGTTTCCAATCAGTACTGCAGACGTATCACTTCCACCCCGTCCTAATGTGGTGATTTGGCCCTGAAGAGTCTTCCCCAGAAATCCACATACAACTGGAACCACTTGATTCTCTATTAAAGGAGTTAATTTTTCTACTACCGCCTTTTTTGTTTCCTTAACAAGGGGGTCTGCGTTTCCGAAGCGGTCGTTTGTAAAAATAGGCCAGTAATCGGAGTAAGGATCTATAGGAATGCTCTTGACTCCTGCAGATCTCAGCGCCGAGGCCATTAAGCGGGCCGCCACCCTTTCACCCATAGAAAGTATTTCATCCAGTTCCACTGAGCTTATATTTCCCTCAGTAGATCCTTCAGCTAACCTTAATAACTGGTCGGTAGTTCCCTTCAGAGCAGATACAACCACTACCACGTTCCTACCCTTATTGGTTTCCGCAACTACCATCTTAGCTGCTTTCACTAAGTCCTCACTGGTGGACAAACAAGAACCGCCAAACTTAACCACGATGGTATTGTCTGCATTCGACATAAAATCCCTCTAAAAACAGTTTTTGTTTGAATTTTTCAGAAATCAAATCTAAACTAAAAACAGCATGTTGGCAAGGACTTAAAGCTGAATAAATTGGCAGGGCATCACCGCGCCACCATGTCCAATTTCGCTCCATAGATATTGGCAGGGCATCACCAATTCAAACCACCTAAGTGATAGTGGTTCATCTTTATATTATACAAGGTATTAAATGTTTCGCAAATGTATCTGGCATTGTTAACTAAGTGGCACCTGTCATGGGCTGTACATTTTCGGCTCAAACTCCCATCTTCTTGGGCGTATTTCGGAGTTTTTCACGTGTAGAACAACTGAGAGCAGTCTCTCGCCAGAGGCTTTAGGACTCTTTCCGAACGTGCACACAGTAGGTAACGCCTAGCTAATTGTGCTATGTATCTCAATTCTATAAATCCAAATCAAATATTGAATATTCACCTTTAATTTTTCATATCGCCTTTTAGTTAAACTATTCCAAATTGATTTTGTAGAAAATGTCTTTGTATAGGCACTCTTAGGGTATGCGATCCGTACTTTTAATCGCAACATGCAGTTTTGTGGGACTATTTTAAGTTGGAGGCAGTCTTTTCTCTCCTATTTTTAACAACTATGTGTGATAAAAATGGGGCAATTGGAAATGCAAAAAAGTTGAGCAACGGAATTCAACTCCGCAATAGGCCAACATCCTTGGAAGCGTTGTTTAAATATGATGAACACCACAACGCTTTTTAAAGAATAATGTCAATTTATTTACGAACCTTGCTAATCAGAGGTGTCTAAAATGTCCGAGAGTACTACGACTGTAAGCAGAAAATGTGTTATCATAAACTATATCCGCAGAGCAGATGACCAAAAAAACAAATTTATGGCAGTTAAAATACAGGGGGTTGATTCAGATAAAGAAGCTGCAAGATTCATTGGCAGATGGGTGGTATGGCGAACTGTTTCTGGAAAAAAATTGAGGGGGAAAATCGTCAAAGTCCACGGTAAAAACGGTTTAGTGAAAGTTAGATTCCAAAAAGGCTTACCAGGGCAAGCTATCGGGAAAGAAGCAGAGTTATCTTAGGTGCCCCCTTCTTTTCAAATTTATTCATTAAACTCATTTTTATCAGTGCCCATTCTTCCCTCTTAGAATTAATGCAACCAGAAAAAGGTTAAGAATTTCCAGTCTTCGCACCCTATTAGAAAAAAATCAGCTCCTCTTTACGAAAATAGAGTAAGAATTTATGCTAAAATGGATAGGGGGTAACACAAGTGTTGGCAGTTCCTTTTTTGGGACCCGCTGGTTCAGGTAAAACCTCACTTGCAGGAAGTTTTGGTGAATTTCTAACCGAAAAGAATTACAACGTAAAAATTTTTAATCTGGATGCCGGAGCAGAGTACCTGCCCTATACTCCGGATTTTGATATACGGGATTTTTTCAATGTTTATGACATAATGAGAACCGAACATATTGGTCCAAATGCTTCTATAATAAGGGCAAGTCAGAAAATATACGAAATGTCAGAGCAGATTTTAGAACAAATGAAAAAATCCCTAGCTGATTTTATACTAATCGACTTTCCGGGTCAACTGGAAGTTTTCGCTTTCAAACCTACTGGAAGTCTGTTTATGGAAAAACTCCAACGTAATATGCGAGTATGTGGTGTCTTTCTGTTGGGCGCAGACACCTCTCCCACCGTTTCGGGATTCGTTGTCGCTCTCCTTATGAGTATGGCGGTTCAAATACAACTTGGCGTGAGTCTAATAACAGTGCTGCATAAGTCAGATATGCTAAAATCCAAAGAATTTTTAGGAATGCTTAATAACCCGGCACTACTTAGAAAAAAAATTGCAGATACGAAGCAAGGTGGAGTAATAAATGACCTAGCGCTAGACTCTCTTAAAATAATAAACAAAGTAAGACCCGCGGTGAGAGTAATTGCTACTTCAATAATAAATCGTGAAGGATACGAAGACCTTTTTGATCTTCTTCACGAAATTTTTTGCAGCTGTGGAGACAACCTATAAATTGGAGGTCTATTTTTAAAGCAATCCTTCCACACTCGAATTACTTCTGACATTCTTCCTCTTTAGATTTTTTAGCAAGATTTTTATTAACCTTAACTATAAATTTCTTTAGTTACTTATCTTGTTGGAGGTTCTTGTGATCTAATTTGTTGGCTTTGTGGGGGCTTAACTTGTTTCTGGTAGCTGATTCATCTTTTCTTTACAGCCTCATTGAAGGGGACGCCAAAGCTACTGAATATTGGGGAAAAGCAAAGGCTGAAGGAAGCCGAATATTTGTGCCTACGACCTCAATAACTTTCTTTGTTTCAAAATGTTTTCGGGAAGGGAAGGGCGAATACATCGACTTGATGCTTGCGGTTTTGAGGCAAACCCTAAATGTTAGCATAATTGTATGCGATGTCGGTGTTGCCATTGATGCGGGACGAATCCTCAACAACCTAGGTACTGGCGTAGAGGAAGCTTTCGTACTTGCTATTGCAGGTCTAAAGAAGGCTGAGGGTGTACTAACCCTTCTAAAAGACAATTATGCTAAAGCCATCCAAGATGGCCTCATAAGCAAGCTACCCTGAAAACTCTCCCTAAAACTCAACACTTACCTATCAACAGACGCAATCAATTGGCGCCCCCTAATTTAAATTATTTTTGCGTTTTTACTTTTAAACCGAATTTGCGTTTCCGTGCTATTAAAGGCGTTTTCACAAATATATAAGAAGAGTAACTTTTTGAAGAATGTCAACCATCAAACTTATATGCTCTATTAACAATTTTGATTTAGCTAAAATCGGGGGTTAAAGCTTGAAGACAGTGGATAACTTGGACCGGAAAATACTGGAGGCACTCGAAAAAGACTCCCGAACCTCACTTAAAGAAATAGCTATGAAAACGGGGGTAAGCGTAGGAACAGTAAATAACAGGCTCAAAAAATTGATAGATCTAAAGGTAATAAAGCAATTCATGATTTCAATAGACTGGAGAAAGCTCGACTTTGACATTCTAGCTATACTGCTGATTGAAACTAAATATCAAAAGACCGCAGAAGTCGCAAAAAAAATTGCAAAATATCCTGAAGTCATCAAACTTTATACTTGCACTGGTGGCGTCTTCGACATCATAGCTCTGGTAAAAAGCAAGAATATGGAAAGCTACTCTCTCTTCAAACAGAAGAAAGTCGACCAACTCCCCGAAATAGAAAAAGTGAGAGACCTAATGGTCACAGATGAATACGTCTAACCAAAAAAAGAAAAAATGTTGTAAACCTTCTTAAAGTTGGAAAAAGGTCTAGGTCTTCTCCGCGAGCTTAAGGCGTGGAGCAATACCTAAAGCCATAAGTTCCTGCAGTAAAAGTTTGAAAGCGTAGCTCATATTGACCTTGGCCACACGAGTGTCCTCGCCACAAAGTGGACAATAATAACGGCCTTTATTCTTGTCGTAGACTGCGAGCATACCACACTCTTCACACACAAGAGTAGTGGTCTTGTCCGACTCTTCCACCAGCTTCTCCTTCAGAAGAAGAGCTGCTCCGTGGCCAATTAGACAATCTCGTTCCATCTCTCCGAATCTAAGTCCTCCTTCTCGGGCGCGCCCTTCTGTGGGTTGTCTTGTAAGTATTTGTACCGGTCCTCTTGCTCTTGCGTGTATTTTATCTGCCACCATGTGGTGTAGTTTTTGATAGTAGACTATCCCTATGAATATATCTGCTTCGTATTTTCTTCCAGTTATCCCATTGTACATTACTTCTCTGCCGTTGTATTTGTAGCCCCTTTGAATTAGTTCTTGGTATAGTTTTTTGACAGGTTCACCACTAAATGCAGTCCCATCGACTTTTCTTCCACCGAGTGCCCCTACTTTTCCAGCTATGGATTCTATTACTTGTCCAAGGGTCATTCTGGAGGGTATAGCATGAGGGTTGACTATAAGGTCTGGTACTATGCCTTCCTCTGTAAAGGGCATGTCTTCTTGGGGTACTATTAGCCCAATTATTCCCTTTTGTCCATGTCTTGTGGCGAATTTGTCCCCGAGTTCTGGGATGCGTTGGTCCCTGATTTTTACTTTGACTAGAGTGTTACCATCTATAGTTTCAGTTATTGATACAGTGTCTACTATTCCTGTTTCCCCGTGGCGCATGCTGGTTGATGTTTCTCTTCGGATTTGGGTGGGCATTTCAAATCCTGCTTCTTCCTCTAGGAATCGGGGTGGGCTTGTTCTCCCAATTATTATTTCGCCGCCTTGGACTTCAACTTCGGGTTCGATTATGCCATCATCAGATAGGTGGCGATAGGCTTCTGCGGCGCGGTATCCTCTAACGCTTTTGTCTGGTACTTCAAATTTATCTTCTTGTCCTCCGGGATATTTTCTCTCCTCAGCTTCATAGCTTCTGAAGAATGTGCTTCTTCCGAGTCCTCTCTCTATAGAGGCCTTGTTAATTATTATGGCATCTTCTATGTTATACCCTTCATAGGATAGTACTGCTACTATGAAGTTTTGTCCCGCGGGTCTTTTATCAAATCCAGTAGGCATAGTGGCTTTAGTGTTTACTATGGGTACTTGTGGATAATGCAGTAGGTGGGCTCTCGTATCTGCTCGCGTTCTGTAGTTCGCAGCGTAGAGTCCTAGAGCTTGTTTAACCATCCCTGCTTCATAGGTATTTCTGGGGCTTTGGTTATGTTCAGGATAGGGAATTATGCTGGCAGAGATTCCTAATATTGAGCTTGGCGCGATTTCTAGGTGGGTAGTTTTCTCGTTTATGTCTTTAGGATACATTGCAATGTATGAATTCTCCTCTTCTTCTGCGTCCAAGAACTCTACGATACCTCTACGGATGAGGTCGCTGAACTTCCATTCTTTGCTTCTGAGTTTTGCAATGTGTTCAGAGGTGAGTTTCGGCACTCCGTTTTCCACTATTATCAGGGGGCGCCGGACGCGTCCAGCGTCGCAGTTAGCCTGTATCTCGTTGGTGTCGGGATAGTAAGCGATATTAACTTCGTTGGTTATTTGGCCGCTTCTTCTTCTCTTCTTAACTTCTGCAAGAAAGGCTAATGGTTGTTGATGCACTCCTATTAGTCGACCGTTAAGGTAGACTTGAGCTCCCTTAACTCCCTTCATTCCCTCTAGTTCCTCTACGGGCTGAACGCCAAGGTCTACGAAAATGCTTTCCACTTCCGCCTCATCTGCACCTACTGATATGTAGGCTAGTAGCGCCAAGTTTTTGACCAGCCCACAGTTAGGACCTTCTGGAGTTTCGTTTGGGCATATTTTGCCCCAGTGAGTAGGATGCAGGTCACGCGCTTCAAAGTGGGGTTGGCTTCTGCTCAGAGGTGAGACCACTCTCCGTAGGTGGCTTAATGCAGACATGTAGTTGGTTCTATCTAGGAGTTGACTCACCCCCGCTTTTCCCCCGACCCAGTTGCCAGTTGCAAGTGCATGATGTAATCGATCGGTAATCACATCTGCACGAACCGCGGTCTTAATGTTTCTACGTCTGCCTCTAACAGCGTTTCTCTCCAACTGGTATTTTATATCCCTGCAGAGGCTAAGAAAGGCTACCCGGAACAAACTCATTAAAAGGTCTCCCGCGAGCTTCAACCTCTTATTAGAATAGTGGTCTTTGTCATCCTCGCTTCTCCTACCAAGAGCCAACTCTATAATACGTGAGGCCATCTGGCCCAGGTAGAATGCCTTTCTTAATCGATCCTTAGATGTGGTGCCGATATGTGGGAGAAGGTAACGGTCTAACACTTGCTCCGCTCTCTTCAAACGATAGTCCCTAGTCTGGCCCACAGCCACACGTTTACCAATAAAGTCTAGTGCATCATCACGAGAAATAATGGGAGCCGCCATCTCAATCGAGGGAATAAGCTCCCGAATTATCTCTTCATCGTCAGAAATAATGTCTACAATTTGCTTATCTGTTTCCAGTCCAAGGGCGCGAATCAAAACAAATAGTGGAATCTTCCCCGGAACAGAGGGAAATGAAACCCTTAGAGAACCGTCACGCCGCCGCTCCATAGTAACAGGTGCTCTGAAACCCTGAGCTGTACTAAACACTTTAGCTACATGGGTAGACGAGCTACTCTTATTGGCCACCTCAATGAGAATACGGTTAGGCGCCAGATCCTCCTGAGTAACCAGAACTCTTTCACTGCCATTAATAATAAAGTAGCCTCCCGGATCATCTGGATCCTCGCCTAGAGTGATGAGCTCCTCTCTACTCAACTGGGATAGAGGACACTTTTCGGACTTGAGCATAATAGGAAGGCGACCAATATAAACCTCGGTTGTCGCGTCCTCAGTCCCACCTCCCCTATCATCATTATAAACTATGGTCATTTCCAAATGTAAATTAGACGCGTAGGTCAAATTGCGGATCCTAGCCTCGTTGGGAAAAACAGGCATGGTGGAGCCGTCAGCCTCTTTTATGGTAGGTTTCCCCACATCAATCTTACCCAGTTTAACGTAGTAGTTCTCACCCTCAGGCTCAATTTTGCCAACTTCATCCACAATCTGCTGCAAGCCATGTTTAATGAACTCATTGTAAGAATCTAAATGTTGACGAACCAGGCCATTCTCCTCAATAAAAGCCTCAATAACACGCCAACCATCAATCTGCTCAACATCAGACATAATAACCACTTCTCAAAAATAAAAACTACAAACAATAGACGACCAGCATTCAAACAACCACAGAGACCAACAGATAACACTAACAAACCTTTGAACGAAATACTTTATATTTTTTATTCCTACCTACTCTCATTCAACACTATTTTAAGCCCAAATCCATCAGAATTATAGCAAGGTGGTGGCGGGCTGCGCGAGATTTGAATTCGCAAGCCCTGACAAGGGTCAAGGGCTACTCGCGACCACCTGGTTAAAAGCATCACCCTTCGAGGGAAAACCTGCGAAGTCAGGCGCTCTACCTAGCTCCTCGGCTAAACGTTTTCCGTCACGCCTCTGAGCTAGCAGCCCGCACATTCAGAGCAAAGTAAAATAATCTTTAGTAACTTATATTCTTTATCCTTTTAATATTCTAACGCGTTATTTCTGAGTTTCTGTTTCGTCCTAGAACCATTGAAATAGTCCTCATTCTAAAAAATAATTTTTTGTCAGATTTTTCTTGAGGAGAATTAAGTATTGGCGCCCAAGCCGAGATTTGAATTCCCGCCACAATACACGTATTGTTGAGGTCTCGGGTTCCCGCCATAAAACGACCCGTTTTATGTCCACGACGTGACAGGCCGCGATGATAGGCCGGGCTACACCACTTGGGCGCTTGCGTGATTGACTAGTTTTAGTGTAAAAATATAAATTTTTCTATCGTATTGTCCGGCGCAATGTAATATGTATGTGTTTTTTGTTTATGGGAATGGTATGTCTTGTGCGTGGAGGATTTCCATCCTCGACTTGAGGAAAGTTAACGTCTTCCCCTTGAGGAAACAGAAGGC
>JAHAWU010000152.1 GCA_018383815.1 Candidatus Jordarchaeia archaeon
GTATAACTGGAGAGGACATCTACTATGTTTTTCTCAATAATTCTGACACCACTTCTGAAACTTACTCGTACAAGGTAATTTATTTGCAAATCTTTCCAGTGAATCCGTTCTTTTTAACGCTATATATAACAATTCGTGAGATGCCGAAGGAGGCGAGATACCTTTACTTCACAGGTCTATTTTTGCTAGGTGTTGTGGTACCGATTTTATTTGTTGCTTCGAAAACGCGAAGAGAGGAGATTCTCCTCGAAACAGGTAAGGCGTTACCCAAGCTTGCATTTGATGGAAAAGATAAGGTTTTCTATGTCTGCCAGGTGTGCGGTAAAGAGTATCCCTGTGACGAGGAAATTGCACGTGGCATAATTGGGCTTAGGGAAGAGGCTTTAAAAATAGCCAAAGAGAGAAAGGAAATGCAAGTAAAAGCAAAGATGAGCATTAGGGTGATGGAATTTGTGCGGGAGGCGGAGTTTAGCGTCGAAACGAGTGAGGATGCAGGCAAAAAAGTAAAAGCCATGCTCCTAAGCATTACAGAGTATATTCAGCGGGATGCTCCAAAAAATCTCCGCCTCTGCCCCAGCTGCCAGAAGTGGGTCTGTAAAACCAATTGTTGGGATAGAAACAAGGGAATGTGCCTCACCTGTGCGAGCCGAAGAAAAGAAGAAAAGCAGGAAAGAAGAGAAGCAACACAAACAATTAAAGCGAAAAACTTCTGCCCATACTGCGGAGCAAAAATAAACGACCCGACACAAACAAAGTGCAGCAAATGTAAAAGACTGCTAATCTTCTAAAATTTTCGAAACGCCTCCACCAGAATGCCGCCCCACTTATTTCCAAAAAGCTTTAGGGGAAAAGTATGATATCCAGAAAAGCTATCTCTCAGCTGTGCACCCCAAAAAACCTCAAAACAGGCAACAACAAAAAAGGTGTTAAAACCCATTTCCGCATTGTGCATTTGCAGTGACGCTTGTTGTTTTCCCAAAAGTTAAACAATTTCTGGTCCAAAAAATGAGTTGTGTTTCATTTTTGTCTAAAGTTCGCCTCCGGCAGCTATGATTTCCACTCCGCCTTTAATAAATTTTAGGTTCTCGGCTTTCGTGATCTTCTGCTTAAACCTATGATACTTCTCCTCTGAAGTGTACCTCACAAGGATAATGTTCAAGATAGCCTCCAGCCCCCTTGTGGTCCACCTCATCCACTTATGCTTGCACCTCTTAGAGATCTCCCCCATGAGGCGTCCAACCAGGTTGGAGTTCCAGGGCACCTTCACCCCCTTCACAGCGAGCCGGGCGAAGGTTACCGCGGTGTTGGAGCACTGCCTCACAAACTCCGCGGCCCTAAAGCAGCCCAGCTTCACCAACTTTTCGGCGAGGGCTTTGAGGGCATCCACTGTGAGGTTTATCCTCCTCCTGAGGACCTCCACATCCTTATCTTTCAGGTGCTTGTCCACAGAGTTCTTCAGTGTGTGGAGTATCTTCTCCAGCTCCCTCACTACAGCCCTCCGGTCGTCAAGAGATAGTTCAGCGTCTTGCCACAGCTTGTACCCGGTGGTCCTGAAGAGGTGCAGGAAGTCCATCTGGTTCTCCCTCTCCCCGGTGACCAGGGCGTTTATCATCTCCCTTTCGCCGTCTCCGATCACTACTGCCTTCTTGTCCAGAGCATCGGCTTTATCCAGGGACTTTGCTGTTTCCTCCCAGTTTTTGTTCACCTGTATGTCTAGGAGTGCCTTGTTTCCCTCCTCGTCCAGCCCCAGGGCGACGTTGATCATGTTTTTGGGCTGGTTCTTCTCTTGGCTGTGGCACTTTGTGGAGTCTGGGAAGACTGTCTTTACTCGGGCTCCCCGCATTTCTTCACCGTTGAGTTCCTGGATCTGCTTTCCATATTGGATGGCTCTGCGGTTTATGGTGCTCAGTGAGGGTGTCTCCGTGAAGAGTCTTCCCTCGGCGGCGGCGTCTCTGTAGGTCATCTTGGTTGCTAGCTCAACTGAGGCCATGGAAGGCCATGGAAATGTCCTCCTGGTAGACTTTACGCCCGTCGAAGCTTATGATGTCTTCAACTGGTTTGAAGATTTTGTCTTTGAGATGGTCTTCAACCAGGTGGAGCTTGAGGTCGAGTCGGCCTATGCTTGTTACCGGGTGTCTCTTCTTTGTTCCTGCTCGCTTGTAGCGTTTTTCGCCGTTGCCCCTGGAGTTCCCTGGGCCGCAGTATTCCTCCAACTTTTTCTCGTCGATGGCGTGGATTACCTCTTCAGCCAGCTTCTTTTCGATGCCCAGGCTGTGGATGGCGGTGGCGATGTTCCCCACAGTTACCTTTATATTATCAGGTATCTGTATTTTCACTTGCATGGATACAAAGATCCCATGCAAGGGAATTCACCTCCACTCTAATGTTGCTGCCGGAGGTAATTCCCTCATAATATTTAAACTTTAGACAATCTTGAAACACGACCAACAAATTTATGTCAAATGGGATAGCCGACGATTCTTGTAAGTCTTTGTTGCGTTTTGCTTAAGAGTTGGGGGGGTAGTGGTTCATTGAATAAGGGTTGGGTTTGAATTGGTGAATCGCTGTGGAGTTTAAAGTGAATGTGGAAAACCTTAACTGGAATCTTTGGAACATTTCATTCGCTTTACCTCCTATTTCTTAAAGCCTCCTTCTCCTCCTTTGAGGCGATCTTAAACAAACCTCTTCTTAGGCACCAACGCTTTATACCCCATTTGTGGAGGAGCCGGTATACCTGTCTTGTGCTTTAAGGTGATTCCGACTCCCTCTTTATGATCTGCCAAGCTTCCTTAACCCTCCAGCTCTGGCTTCCCTCAAGCCAGCTCCTTCTTTATCTGGAGCTGTACGCTGGGCTCTATTTTGGGGGGCTACCGCTTCTGGGAACAGTCTTTTAAGGCCCTCCAGTCCCTGTTGCTCAAACTTTTTCAACCACTTTGAGACCCAAGGCTTTGTCCTGTGGAGTTCCCTTGCAGCTTGGGCGGCGGAGCCCCAGTCGCACTTAACTCTCAGAACGAGGAGGAGTCTCTCTTTGACATCTGGATCCTTTTCCTGCTTGCATGCCTGCTCTAACAAATCCCTAGACAAAATACTAACCATACAGTAAATAAGAAGAAGAACCTCCCAATAAATAGTTAGCAAAATTATGTCAGATGTGATACTCTCACTTTATGTCGCTTTGTACACAACCATCAAAAAGCCAACCAGGTTTCGTACTGAAAATTCTGTGGTTCTCCGTATCCTAGTGGATTCATAGGCTTCTAGTTGTATATCCTATGGCACCTTTAATATCGCCTTCTACCGCAGTACAAAAATTTCTAAAATGAGGTAGCTCCATGCTTGAGTACTAGAACGGGTGAGGAATGGCTAGATATTGAGGAAAAAAAATAATAGATACCAAAACAATCTTACATATCTAGTAGTTCCTATCCCAAAATTATCTAGCCATGAACTACCACTCTAACCTTACAACTTAATCGGAGAGGTCAATTAATTGAGAATGAGATCCGATAAAGAGTATATGGGTAAGAGAGCTCGTAGCTCCTACTATTTCAGGGCGCAGCTGGTTTGGAGCTGGGTTTACCGAATCAAAAAGAGGCGTATATACCGTACAATAAAGATTCCGGGATACTACACGATGCATGAGTTAGCAGTCACAATACTGGAAAGCTTCAACCTGAGTCCAGACCACCACTTCGGATTTTATAATACCATTGACTGGCCAGCATCGCCTATCGCCTTTGAGACGACTGAAGAAAGCCCCCTCCTCGTAGACATAATGTGGCGCAAAATGTTCTCTAAGGGACGCAAAACAATTGTGTATGATGTAGATGAAATTACTGTGTCTAGACCATTCAGAAATATCGGGGACTACCTCCTGCTAATTTTCGACTACGGAGACCTCTGGATATTCCTAGTGGAACTGGTGCATGTGCGAGATGAAGGGTTAAAGAGACCGGAGATAGTTGACTCTGTGGGTGACTCGCCAGTACAATACCCTGAACCCGAAACCCAAACAGGAATTGAAATTGAGAAGGACTTCCCTGAAATTGAAAACCACCCGAAGCTGAAAAATGAGCTACTGAGTTATGATGCGAGGACCTCAAAAATAATAGAAGAAATTATGAAAAAGGGAAAAAGGATAGACGAAAAGTCAGGAATTTTCACCCTAGACTTGGATGACGTTGACTGAAGAATTGACACTCCCCACGACTGAAGTCGGGGGATTCTTGGAAGCTTTTTAAGGTCTCCAATGGGTGTGCCACCGCCCAGTTAACTCGCTCTCCATTATGGACGGCACCTATTTAACATCAATTTATCTATCAATACATCGGCTTATTAAACTCTTTTTGGCGATTCACCCCTCACGACTAATAGGTCGGGGGCTTTCTCGCCAACGATTTGTAAGTTCAAGTTAGGTAACAAGTTACTGCTAAAGCCAGTTTTAAACGCTAATTTTATTAACTCCATTTTCGCACATTAATGATAATGGGTTAAATGTGCCTGGAATGAACTAAAAACCTTTTTTATGACCAATGGTTAATGTTTATATTTAGGAAATAAAAGTGTCAGGTATCTTACATCATCATGTTGTCTGAAATAATGATTGGTGGTTTAGTTTCGTGGAGTGTCTTTTATTATGGATGCCGTGAATTTTTCTGGTTTGGTTGCCTCAGTTCCTTGTTACCATGTTAAGGTTTGGCTGGCTAGTTCTTTTGCTGAGAGCTTGGTAAAAATTGGGAATGTGGACGGAGCGGTTAAGGTTGTTTCAGCATTACCAGACTCTGCGTGGCGGCTGCAAGTTCTATCAGACTTGGCTTTCAATCTGGCTGCAAATGGCGACTGTGAGGGTGCTCTAAAAATTTTTGTGGACATTAAGGATGATGACATAGTTCTGGAGCAGCTCCTAGAAATTAGAACGTGTGTTGATGAGAATGTTGAGAGGACGCTGAACATTTATAATATAAATGGTGAAAGGGTGAGGCAGGCCGTTACTAGGCTTGGAAATTATGAGCTACTTGACTGGTTTAGACTTATCACTAAGGCGGGAAGGGTGGAGGAGGCACTGGAAGCCCTGCGAAAGTTTGAGGAGAACCACTACCGTGCAGAGGGTTTATTTAAGGTAGCAATCGCCTTAGCGGAGATGGAAGATCAACGATACAGGGAAGTTTTGGGCGAAGCCCAGAGTGTTGCCGATAGGATTTCCGACGAGGACTATGAAGACATAGTTTCTGACGCAGCCGAAGAATTAGCATCTGTAGGGAAGGGCGACGATGCCCTTGATTTAGCTCACAATATTTATGACGATTACTGGTTAGCAGAAACCCTAATTAATTGTCTGCAGCATTTTGAGGGAGAACTTTTCGAAACCACTGCTAACGATATTCTGGAAATTATTGATATACTCCCAGAGTATGAGAAACATGATCTTTTAAGCCATCTTTTCTCCGTGGCTGTGAGTAGTAAAGATTTGAATAAGCCACTTCTTAAAAGAGTTATTGAGGAGACTGAACCTGAACCTTTTCGAGGCGTAATGCAGATTGTTTACGCCTCTAGGCTTAAAGAAACGGGTGACGAAGAGGTAGCAAAACTCTACAAAGAGGGTATGGAAAATTTAAGGAAGGTAAAGAGGGAACAACGATCTGAAATGGCACTTGTGTCAGTACCGCTTATACCTTCAGACCTAATAGATGAGTTTGTCAAGTACGTTAAAGAGATTCCAGATATTAGAAGCCAAGCCATGATTCTCCGCGAAATATCTTCGCTTCAAACTGCTAGGGGGGAAATTGATAATGCTTTGAAGACAGCTAGGAGCATACCCGTGACTGCTGAGGTTTCCGCGTCCCTATTTTGTGTAGTTGGAGCCCTATCCAAGAAGGATTTTGAGAGAGCCCTCAACATTGCTGGAGAGATACAGGATAAGAATTGGCGTGAAGCCTCACTTTCTGTAATCTTCGCCGATGCGTTAGAAAGGGGAGAGTTCAAAGAGGATTTTTTCAAAAAAATTCTATCAAGTCAAGTTAGGGGAAATGAGAAGGACGCGCTTTTGATTCTTGAGCCACTAGTTAATGCTCTGGTTAAGTCTGGGAGAAAAGAGTTAGAGGAAGTAGTTAAACTGGTGTTGGAGCTTAACCAGCTGAAAACCATGGAAAACACCTTAAAATTTTTGGTCAAGGATGGTGTGGAAGACGCCCTAAAGGCTGCCAGAGGAGGGCTAGGAATCATAAAGTCATTGGCGCTCTCCGCAGTAGCTATAAAGGCTTACAAATCTAGGGTGACCGTTTCCCTAAAGAGAATTTTGGAGGAGGCTATGAAGGAAGCTAAGAGGATCAAAGTCCTGTATGAGGTTGAAGCGGTCTACACAGGGATAGCCTCAGTGCTAGCAGCGGCTGGAAAAGTTGAAGACGCCATAAAGATAATTTTAGATAAAGTTCCGCCGAATGCACAAATAAGAGCTCTATCCGTTCTCTTCACGCTCATGCCTGTAGTTGGAAGAGTCGATGATGTGATTAGATTCCTTCCCAGAGCCATTAAGGAAATAGATTTGCCCCTACTCGAAATCCTAATCCATCTATTTGAGGAAGGCTGCACAAGTGAATTTGAAAAACTAGTGGACTCCCTAATCTCCCATGACTTTTTCCCCCTCAGCGAGTTAATATACTATTTTGGAGTAAGGGGAGAGACTGAGTGGCTTCAAAAACTAGTTGAGAAGGAGAAGGACGCCGTGGAACGGCTAAATCTCCTTTCGGAGTTGGGCCTTACGCATTCTGTTAATGGGAAAATCGACCAAGCTAAAAAGGCCTTTGAAAAGGCAGTCGAAGAACTCGAAAAAATATCTGAGGAGGATAGAAAATACGAGGCATATACTCTAATGGCACACGTTTTAATGTCTACCGATAAAAGTTGCGTAGACCTTGTAAAGAACCACTTAGATCCTGAGGGAGGCAGACTCCTCTCCACGCTTTTTGAAGCCTACAAACACGCCTCAGAAGGACGTGTGGGAAAAACGCAGAAAATCTTCAGAGAAATCATTGACAATCACCCAGACTTAGAAGACATCTTAGACTCCTTGGTGACAGTAGCGGGACTAGCAAAAGGCAAAACTTCCACGACACTATTCCAAGAGTTAGAACCAGAAATATTAAAATTTCTCGAAAAAGAAAGTGTTCCAACAATCCTGCTCCACTTCATACTCGCTGGCGGCGACCCTGAAGCAGTGGTAAAAATGGTTGAAAAAAATTGGGGAAGAAGCGGAGAAATACTAGAAGAGATAGCGTACTACTTGGCATTATCTGGAAAAATAGAGATGCTTATTAAAATTGTGGAATGCGCAAACCAAAAAAATAAAGAAACCATACTCAAAACAACCGCTTTGCAAATGGCAAAACACAATCCAGATAGAGTCCTAGAGCTGGCAGAAACTCTACCAGCCTACACCAAAGACAGAATACTAGAAGAGATCGTGGAAGTACTCGCCAGGGAGGAAAGAATTGAGGATGCAATAAACACTACCAGAAAAATAGGATCACACAAAGTATATATTAAAGCCCTGACGAACATTCTCTTGACCTTCATAGAAAAAACAGCAAAAATCCAAAGATAACAAGCACCAACCGCAATCAACAAAGCAACACAACACCCACAAATTGCAATCCATAAACAAACATTCTCCCAGGAAAACTGTTAGAGAGAACGCCAGACTCCCAGTCGTGGAGCGTGTCAAAAAATGAGGAGGGTGAAATGATTGTTTTCCTTTGGGGATAAAGATAAGTTTTCGAAGATGAATTTAGCTCCCACCTTTATTCAGCTTCTCAGCTTGGATTTGTTGTTAGTTCTTTACGCAAAGAAGAGAGAGGCTTGTACACTAAGCGAGGTTGAGGAAGAGTTCATGGGAATAATATCGGAATCTTCGAGACAAGAGATACTCACTTTTTTTAGGGAGATGGAAAAAAGAGGTTACATTAATATTAAAGAGGTTGAAACCGCGGGAAAAAGAGATCTCCTCTTAAAACCCACAGATAAACTCTTAAAAGAGTTTGACATAAGCGATTTTCTACTGGAACGAATAGCGATGATTAAAGATTATGTGGATAAGTCTCTCCCAATGCCGGGTCAAATTGAAATTTATGAACCCGGCCCAAGTAGAATTTATGACCT
>JAHAWU010000153.1 GCA_018383815.1 Candidatus Jordarchaeia archaeon
CAGGGTTTCTGCCTTCTGTTTCCTCAAGGGGAAGACGTTAACTTTCCTCAAGTCGAGGATGGAAATCCTCCACGCACAAGACATACCATTCCCATAAACAAAAAACACATACATATTACATTGCGCCAAATTTTGGGATTTAATGCAGAAACACTCTTTGTTGTTTTTATCCGTATGCATTCGGGTCCCTTTTCTTGTAAATAAGTCTAGGAGGGAGGAAATCTACTTAGGCCTTCTTTGCGAGCAATCCTCAAACAAAGATACAGCCTCTAACCAAAAACGCAGTATTTTTTAGCATGCCAAATTTTGGAAGCAGTTTGATGACCTACATTAATCCTACTTTAAAGGTGGAAGTTAGGAAATTCCTAGTTGAGGCTGCCTCGGGAGGCGAATGCGAGAGTAGCTGAACCAATTTTTTGGAAGTGTGGCTGACTAATTTTTTGATTGGTTGGTTGGGTTAATCACTTGTATGTTTTAGGAAATTTTTCAGGTTCTTTTGGGTTAGTGTATATCTTTTAATTGCTAATTTGATGGACAATTTAATATAAATGTTGTATTATATCGAGTATTGGACAAAAAAATTATAAGTCATGAAGCGCTCGTGAACAAGAATTTGATAAAATATAAAAAAATAAAGCGTAAAAAATTGTTTAAGAAATGATGATAATAAATATTTAAATATTAAACTTAATTTTATGGGTTTGAGGATGTGGTGCTATGTTTGATCCAGAGGCGATAAAAGAGATTGAAGAAAACCAGAAGAATTGGGAAAAAAAGGTAGAAAAGTGCAAGGAACGCGACGTGGAGTTCACAACCTACTCAGGCATACCAGTAAAGAGACTCTACACACCAGCGGATATAAAAAATCATGATTATCTGAGAGACGTAGGGTTCCCGGGGCAGCCTCCCTACACAAGGGGCGTTTATCTAAACATGTACCGTGGCCGCATATGGACCATGAGACTTTTCTCAGGATACGGTACCCCTGAGGAGACAAATGAGAGATGGAAACTACTTTACAAGGAGGGGGAAACAGGGTTCAGCGCCGCGGTGGATGCCCTAACCTTTAACGGACTTGATCCAGACGACCCCAGAGCAATGGCGGAAGTGGGAACCGCTGGCGTGCCACTTTACTGTATAGACAGTATGTATGCCCTCACGGAGGGACTCCCCATAGATAAAATCAGCGTGGCACTGGTTGTTGAACCCTTCACCAGTGCCCCCATATGCGCCATGTATTTCAACATGGCCAAGAGCAAAGGCATAGACCTCAAAAACCTCATGGGAACCTGCCAGAACGACATTTGCACCATGAGTCTAGGCTTCGTACCATATGAAAACGTTGCACCCCACCACTTGCTCAGACTAGCCTGCGACCTAATAGAATACACCGCAGCCCAAAAGAACGTCCCAAAATGGCACCCCATAAACTTCACCACCTACAATTACCGGGAAGGGGGCATAGATGCCATCCAAGAAATAGCAATAGGATTCGCCAACGCCATGGCACACATTGATAACGTACTAGAGAGAGGCTGGCACATTGATGATTTTGTGGGGCGCCTGGCATTCCACCTTTCAGCCCACAAAGACTTTTTCGAGGAGATTGCCAAGTTCCGCGCGGCCCGCAGAATATGGTACAAACTTATGAGAGACAAGTACGAGGCTAAAAACCGCGAATCATACCAGTTCAGGTTCCACATTCAGACCGCGGGAAGCTCCCTAACAGCGCAGCAGCCTACTGTAAACATAATTAGAACCACAATTCAGGCTCTGGAGGCTGTACTGGGCGGTTGCCAGTCTATGCACACTAACTCTTACGATGAGGCAATATGCCTCCCCAGCGAGGAAGCGGTGCTACTCGCCCTAAGAACTCAACAGGTAATTGCAGAAGAAACCAGAGTCACCAACACCATTGACCCCTTGGCGGGCTCCTACTATGTGGAATGGCTAACCGACGAAATAGAGGACAGAGTTTGGAAGTACATGGACAAAATAGAGGCCCATGGAGGTATAGTAGGCGGACTGGAAAGCGGATGGCTTTTCCAAGAAATGAGAAACGCCTTCCACAAGCGACAAACAGCCATCGAAGAAGGAAGAGAGAAAGTAATAGGTGTTAACATATACACCAGGGACGAGGTGCCTTCCACCAAAGTATTTAGAACCAATCCCAGAGCCGCAGAAATAGAAATTGAACGCATCAAGAAGCTGAAGGCCAGGAGAGATAATAGAAAAGTGCAGGAGCTCTTAGACAAGCTGCGCAGAGTTTGCGAGAAGGAGGAAAACGTGCTACCCGCAGTCATGGAAGCCACAAAAGAGGGAGCAACTCTGGGAGAAATCTGCAACGTTTACCGTGAAATGTGGGGTATCTGGAATCCACCCATGATGACTTAGAGGTGCCTCACCTTGCCCAAGAAAATAAAGTTCTTAATGTCGAAACCCGGCGTGGATGGACACTGGAGAGGCGCGGTAACCGTATCCATGGGGCTAAGAGACGCAGGAATGGAGGTAGTGTTCGGAGGCTTCCAAACCATAGATCAGATAGTGAAAACCGCCATAGAGGAAGACGTGGACATTATAGGAATGAGCATACACTCCGGAGCCCACATAGCATACACCAAAAAACTTATGCAGTTACTAGAAGAGAAGGGACTGAAGGACAGGTTCATGATACTGGTAGGAGGAGCAATCCCCGAAGTAGACTTTGACGAGTTAAAGAAAATGGGAGTCGCAAACGTCTACGGTCCAGGCTCCTTAATCAAAGACATAGTAGCCTTCATTCGCAACCACCTAAACCAAGAGTAACCGCCGGCTAAAAAGCACAACCAAATAAATGGGCTGCAAACGGCTTAGACCTCCTCTCTTCCCACATAAGCCACTAACTTTTTTGTTTCTTTGTTTTCCATTCCTTGTTCTTTGGAAGTGGATCGGCAGAGTGGATGAGAGGCTAGTATTCCCTTAAAATTGAGCACACTAGGCATGTGGGTCCTCCTGTTCTGTTGAGACATATCTCTTTCCCTTGGAACTCAATTACTTCTGCGCCCTCTTTTTCCAGAATCCTTCTCGTTTTGGGGTTTCCCTCTACCATCAAGCATTTTCTGGGTTTCAGAGTCAGAACGTTGCAACCCTGGGTTACAAACTCCCTTTTTGGAACCTCAACTATTTTTATGTTTCTAGCTTTTAGGCGCTCTAACAGAGAGACGGGTGCCAATTCGGGATAAACCAGCACCAAATCCTCATCTATTAAGCTAATTAGAGACAGAAGGTGGAGACACTCCCCTGGCCCATGCCAGTGAGGCAAATCCACCTGGCTTATGTTAGCCAAGTCGTTTAGAATACTTTTGAGTTGTGTGATTCCTTGAGTATTGGAGCGATAGGATCGGCCGATGATGATGGTTTTGGGGTTCAGCCACAACACGTCTCCCCCCTCGAGGGTGGCTTCTCCCTGAATTCTTCCAAGAATGGGAATATCCAGTTTTACAATGTTTTCACTCAGCGTTTCTTCCTCCCCTGTCCTTAACGCTTTGCTCATTTTGAGTATCACTGCGCCTCTATCAGTTATGATTGCGGGGTCGCTGGTAAAAATGGCGTCTAAGCGTTCTTTATGGACATCATCAGCGAGGGTTACACTTACTCCCTCGGCCTTTATGGTTTCAACGAAGTTTGCGTGTTCCTCCCTAGCCAATTTTATATTTGGTTTTCTAAGATAGCCCCATTTCTCCCAGTCTTTTATGTGGTTTTCCTCCTCCAGAGGGCTCCGCACTAGGATTTTCTTGAGGGCACCTATCATAGATTGACTTCCATAAGTTCGAACCATAATTTTCCCTTTTTCGTCAATAATTCTTCGTCTCACTTAAATCTTTGTCTCTTCTTAAAGGAAAATAGGGCTTTTAAAAAGTCATGATTACATAAATTAGGTTTAATTTATATATGAGTTGGTATGATTTAATACCAAAATTGGGGTATTAGAAATGGCTACCAAGTATGAAGTTTATAGAGAGAGATGGATAGTACTTGCATCGTTTTGGGCGATATTCTTACTCGGTGGTCTACTTTGGGTCGCTTTTGCTCCCATTTCATCTACTGTGAGGCAAGAGTTCTTCCCGGTTTTCAATGAAACACTTATCACCCTTCTTACAGCGGGCATACCACTGGTCTTCGTAATATTCGCTATCCCAGCGGGGGCAATTGTAGACAGGAAGGGATGGAAGTTTGCCACATCAATAAGTGCGGTTCTTTTTGTTGTGGTGGGATTTGGTAGAGTCTTTGCACCGAGCCTAGAAATACTTTTAATGTTCCAGCTTATGCTTGGGGCTGCCGGCGCTTTCGTCTTCTCAAGCGTATCAAAACTGGTCACAAACTGGTTCCCCCTGCGCGAAGGGGGATTCGCTCAAGGATTAGCAACACTCGCTCAGTTTGTCGGAATTATGCTTGCCCTAATACTAACTCCCTTATTAGTAGCATCTTTTGGTTTCAGGCCTTCTCTGCTCTTCTACGCTGCTGTGGCTGTAGTTGCTGCAATTATCTTCTTTTGGAAGTCAAAGGAGAAACCTCCAAAACCACCTGAAGAGAGGGCTGAAATCGCCGCCATATCCATGAGGGAGCGTATGTCGAGAATTTTTAGGGTTAGAGATTTCTGGATTCTTGCCTTCGCCTTTGTCATCAGCTTCGGGGGCTACGTTGGGCTAACAACTTTTATAGAGAGAATGATAGCATCAAACGAGCAATTCTTCTACAAGTTCTTTGAGTTCTTTGTAGCGAGTAATTATCCTCAGCTCTTCCAGTTTCTCGTTACTCCAGAACAAGAAGCCTTTGGAGGACTTATTGCAGGTATGATAACTTTGGGAGGCATCCTCGGCTGTATAATTATCCCCAGAATATCTGACAGGATTGGACGCAGAAAACCATTCCTTATAATAGCGGCTTTTACCGTTATTCCAACGCTATTCGTTCTCGGAACAATGAGCGGCAACATACTCCTAGTTGCAGCGTTCTTTAACGGCTTCTTCCTCCTCGCAGCCCTACCAATAGCACTAGAAGTTAATGTGGAGCTAAAAACAATAGGACCGGCCCTCGCAGGCCTCTCAGTAGGATTACTGCTATTCTTCGGCCAGGTTGGTGGTATTGCCGTTCCCCTAATAATGGAGATACTCATGAAGAACACCACTTCGTACCTTCTCTCAATGGTATTCTACTACACAACGACTTTAGCGTACACCTCAATCATAGGCCCCCTCATTCTGCTATTAACTCCACCGCCACCGATTCCAATATCAGGAACATTCTTTGGACCAATAATGTTCGTGATCCTATTCACAGCAATAGTTTTAGTAACACTATTCTTCCTACATGAAACAGGAAGAGCACACAAATAATACTCCCCCTTTTTTTCAAATCACTTCTATCTTATTCTAGCTCTAAAATTATAATCATTGCTTTATAATTAGGCTGCTGGGAAATAGAACACAAAGAATGTTTTCAGATTTCAAAATTTTAAAAAATTTAAAAGATAAAATAATTAAAAAAAGAGTTATAATTAATTTCATGGGGCTCAAAATTCTTAAATAAAGATTACCTCTAATATCATCCAAAATTTTGGAGTTTTTAGCTATGAAAGGAAAATTGTCAGGCAAGGTAGCTCTGGTTACAGGAGCTGCTTCGGGTATTGGTCGGGGCATTGCCCAACGCTTTGCTTTAGAAGATGCCAAGATTTCCGTGGTTGATTTTAATCTTGATGGTGCCCGAAAGGTTGCCGAGGAAATCGAGCAACTGGGCGGTAAAGCCATAGCTGTTAAGTGTGATGTGGGAGACGAAGCCCAGGTGATCCAGGCAGTTGAAGAAACCGAGAAGAATCTGGGAAGAGTAAATATTCTGGTAAACAATGCAGGCACAGTAAATTTTAGTCTCCTCCAAGATATGACCACAGAACAGTGGCACAACATGTTTAGAGTACACGCTGACGGCGCATTCTATTTTTCGCGAGCGGTGATCAAATCCATGCAGGAAGGCGACCGGATAATCAACATATCCTCAATAGCGGGAATAGTGGGAGAAACCATCAGTGCCCACTATGCTGCCGCAAAAGCGGCAATAATAGGCCTCACAAAAGCACTGGCATTGGAGGTGGCTCACAGGGGGATAACGGTGAACACCATCGCACCAGGAGTAATCAAAACAGGTATGACCAAAGACATGATAACAGCAGTACCCGAATTTCACAAGGAAATACCCGTACGTAGATACGGTACTCCCGAAGACATAGCTGAGGCAGCAGCCTACCTAGCATCCCCCGGAGCAGGGTACATAACGGGTCAGGTAATTGTAGTAGACGGAGGACTCACACTTTACAACACCACTCAACAATTAATCCACAGAATATTTGGATTACAAAAATAAAAAGCCTACACAAGCTGGTCTCTTAAATTATGAAAATGCCTTTCATAGTAGAAAAAAATATTCCGAGTATTGATTCTGATAGTGCAGGGAAAGCCGAAATTAATGAGTTTCAAAAAAATAGTTGGCCCCAGAGGTGACGCATAAAGGAATAACTGTAAACATTATAATCCCCAAATTGATATACACGCCAGTGATACAAATGATAGACACAGTAGCACCGGAACACCACGAGAGCATAACTGCAAAAAGGTTAGGTAAACCGGAAGACGTTGCAGCGGTTGCAGCATTCCTAGCTTCTCCAGAGGCAAGCTATATAACGAAGCAAGTAATCATCATGGACGGAGGACTCAGCTTAACAAAAGTTGGGAGCATACCAGCACACAAAATGATGGAAATCCAATATGCGCAAACCATCAAATAAGACTACATAAAAAACCTACATAAGCTACGCTTCTTAGACAAACCAACATACGCTGAAAGCGTTTCAGATAAAGTATGAAAAATGTTTTTCATGGCAAACCAACATACGCTCACGCGTTTCAGATAAAGCATGAAAAAGCTTTTCTTGTTCTTCCGACTCTTAATGGTGTTGTGGGCGCCGGTGGAAGACCGTTCATTCTTTTGGGGCTCTTGACCCCCTTTAGTATGGCAAACTGGTCTTCGCCCCTCCTTGACGGCCAGATAAATTGGGCCTTGGAGCCCGTATGGCAAATTGTCGCCGATGACCTTTGAGGGGCGTCTCCGGCGCCTCCAACAATAGGAGGTGTGGTTTGTGTTAGATAAGGCTTGCGGTGTGGATGTTCATAAGGACATCCTCGTGGCAAACATCACGGACGGCATCACGGTGGAGGAAGCCCGTTTTGAGAACAGCCTAGAGGGCATCGAAAACATAAAGGCTTGGCTCAGAGAACACGGGTGCAAACACGTAGTCATGGAGTCCACGGGAGTATACTGGGTTCCCCTATACTTAGCCCTCGAGGAATCCGGGTTCCAAGTTGTGCTGGCGAACGCCTACAAGGTTAAGGGCACACCGGGCCGGATAACTGACACCACGAGTGCAGAGTGGCTGGCCCAGCTCCTGATAAGCGGGTTTATTAAGCCCAGCTACGTTCCGGAGGGAAGAATCCGGGACTTGAGGGAGTTGACTCGGATGCGGGTTAAGCTTGTTCAAACTAGAACCGCTTTCAAGAACCGGTGCCACAGGGTTCTGAGGAAGGTGAATATAAGGCTGGGTTCCAAGCTCAGCGACATCTTCGGAAAGGCCGGGATGGAGATCCTTGAGGGCCTCATGAGCGGAAAGACCATAGAAGAAATAATCAACCAGAGCCAGAACAAGTGGCTTAAGCAGAAGGGGGAAGAGCTTGCCGGGGTGGTTGGGGGAGCCCTAAGCCAGGCGGACATGTTCGTACTAGGGCAGTGTGTGAACATGGTGAAGTACCTGAACCAGATGATCGAGGAGTTGGAGGATATGATAAGGGGGCTGGTCAATGAGGATGACTTAAAGCTCATAGCCACGATTCCCGGTGTGGATGAGAAGGCGGCGGCTGCGATTCTGGCTGAGATCGGCGACCCGAAGCGTTTTAAGAATGGCAAGAGTCTGGCTTCCTGGGCGGGTTTGGCTCCCTCTGTCCATGAGTCGGCGGGAAAGAACCTCACTGGGGGTATAACCAAGAAGGGCTCCAAGTGGCTTAGGCGCGTTATGGTTCAGGTGGCCCACGCCGCAAAAAAG
>JAHAWU010000154.1 GCA_018383815.1 Candidatus Jordarchaeia archaeon
GCAACGGCTCACACCTACGCAGTCTACCCCACAACCATTTGCGAAAACCGAGTTAAACATGCACGTAAGAGCCCCAGACGAGTGGATCTCACCCATCTCGATTCAATTTTTCGAACAGCATTGGGGTGGATTCCCTCCACTGGTTTGCAGGCTTCTTCTAAAAGTTCGGGTCTTCTTCTCTTTTCCAGAACCAGGTGCATTATGACATCTTCAAAATCCACCTTTCTTCCCCACTTGAGCTGCAACTTGGCCATTTCCCTCAACAACTCCTTTTTGACAGCTTCAGAAATAGAGATCGTAGTCCTCATAAAGGCATCCCAGCTTCCAAAAATTGCGTCTAAATATCCTCGCCAATGAAAATAATATTCAATGTATAAATTTTATTCAAAGCATGAAAATGTCCAAAAAATTGATGTATTTAGGTGTTTATTATCTTTTGGGTTATATAGTGTTTCTGGTTTACTCTCATTCACCACTCTTTCGGTTTTTTCTGCGGTGGACGTGTTGTTTGTTTTTATTCCAAAATTTTATTACCTTGATTTGTGCAAATTATGTATAACCAGTGGTGTTGGAAGTAAATTTTTCTTTAGAAAGTAGGTGTGGGGGACATGTCCGCCATCCATGTAGTTGTAGCAATCTTTGAGGAAGAACTCAAAGCAATCCTTGCGGAGAAGCAGGCAAAGAGAGGCAAAAAATCCGAATTCCATGAGGAACATAGTCTCTCCCAAGAAGAACTGAGTAAAATTGTGGACTTCATTAAAAATTATCTTTCATCTTCCAACATTGATGTTGAGGCCGAGTTAAATTGCCTACTTGAAGGGTGATCTATGTGATTTTTAGGGTTCGATTGCAGAACTGGAAAAACTATGAGGAGGGGGAGTTCGAGTTCAAAGAAGGCTTAAACCTTATCTTCGGCCTAAATGCTTCGGGTAAAACCAGCATTTTACAGGCCATCTTTTACGCTCTCAACGGGGAGCCACCCGAGAAGCAGAGCCTACTAAATTTTAGGAGGTTTAAGTCAGGCGAGGCCTGTGTTGAACTGAACTTTGCCTCTAAGGATGGCTGCGAGTATCTCGTGCGCCGCTACATTTCTGGAGAAAAAAAGGTGAGCGAGAGAGCCTACCTCTACTCCCACAAAAATGGAGAGCAGCCCACCGAAATAGCATCTGGACCGGAGGAGGTGAACAAACTGCTTAGTGAAATTTTGGGTTTTGGAACCCAATACTTCCTGAGAACCATCTACATGAAGGAGGGAGACGTCTACGAATTTCTCCAGAATCCCAGCGGCAAGGTCCTCTCAGAAATAGATCAAATGCTGCAAATGGACAAAATCATAACACTAATAGAATCTGTGAACAGCCTCTCCAAAGAAAAAAACCGCGAACTAAAAAGCTTAAGGAGGGAACTTGAAGAAACCAAAAAGCCCTCTTCCGAAAAAATGGTTCTGGAAAAAGGGAGGGAGGACCTAGAGAACAAATTAGACAGTGTTAACGCCAAAATTGAAGAATTATTAGCCCAGCAAGCCACTGTTCAGGAAGCTTCAAGTATTCTGGAAAAAATCATAGATGTTGAACAGAGGGTGATGGGGAGTAAAAATAGGTTAGACCAACTTGTTGCTGGCTTAAAGGGGGAAGAGGCACCCAAAGAAAGGCTTGAAGCGGAAATTAGAAAGACGGAACAGGAACTCCAGGAACAAAGGGGTAAAGCGAATGAAATGCTTTCCAAAATCTCGTCCCTAAAAGGTGGGATTAGGGAGGGCAATGAGAAGCTACAAAAATTGGAGGCGGCTGGAGACAGATGCCCCCTTTGCAACCAGCCGCTAACCCCTGAACACATAAAAAGGATACGCGGCGAGTTTTCGGAAACCCTTCAAAAACTCCAGAAAGAATTACAGAAATCTGAGAAAGAATACGAGGAAATAGGGGCGAAACTAAATCTTCTAGAAAATAGGCTCAGCGACCTACAGGCAAAGAAAAGAGAAATGGAGATAATTTTTGGAGAGCTCAGAAGGCTAAATGAGGAAAAATCCCACCTCGACAAACAGTTCCCAGCAAAACAGCCCAAAAATCAGGACAAACTCAAATCCACACTCATAGAGATAAAGTCCCAGATTGAACAGAAATATGCCGAAAAAGAAGCATTAAAAAAGGAAATAATACTTGTGGAAGCCAGGGTGGGAGCCTCCTCCGAATCCGCCGCCAAACTGGAAAAAGAGGTGAGACGCCTAGCCCACCAAGAATTTGTTATAAATACAGTGTTGGAGGCCCTGCAAAGAACAGTGGGGAGGTTGCGGGAAGAAAAACTAGTCCAAGTAAAACAAAGGGCTGCCAGGCTCCTGTCCAATTTTAAGCCCGGAATCTGGTCCGTGAATTGGGACGAAAAATTTGTCCCCCAACTGGCATCCCCCGAAATAAGCCTATCAGCCTATCAGCTAAGCGGAGCAGAAAAACTACAACTGTTCCTAGCAGTGAGACTCGCCATGGCCTCCACCATAGGGGAACCAGACTTCATCCTACTGGATGAGCCAGCCTACCACCTGGACCCACAAAGAAGAAAACTCGTACACCGCATCCTCAAAGACTACCTGGAATCCACGGGCATCCGCCAACTAATTGTCACCAGCTTCGAACCCGAACTGGAAGAACAGGAATGGAACAACAAAATTACACTCCAATGAAGGGAGCACGTTGAACCTGGTATTCGACGCAAACTTCTTCATAGCCCTGGAAAACACAAACAAAATAGACCAACTCCAGGACATAAGAAACATACTCAAGCAGGAAAACACGGGAATCTACACCACACAATCAGTACTACAGGAAGTAGACCAGGGCAGACTGCCCATCGAAAAAGTGAAACACTTCATAGACAAGTCCGAGCCAGTAAACCCAAGCGAGCCAGAATATAAAAACATAAAAAGGGAAGCCATAAAAAGAGGCTACATATCCGGAGAAAAAAGCGAAACCGACCTAGAAGTCATATACCTCGCCAAAAAACTTTCCGAAGGGCAGGAAACCCTCATTGTAACAGACGACCAGGGCATGGAAGAAACAGTCACAAACATCCTAAGAGACCCAAAACTCCAAATAGTCAAACCCTTCAACCTCCTCAGCATAGTAGCCTCAAAAGCACCAACCCAAAAACAGAGAAACCAGCTCCTACTCACAGCAACAGAAACCGCAAGCTACTTCCTCCAATACCGACTGAGGGCAGGACGCTCCATCTCCCCCATAATCCACAAAATACTGGAAACCACCCGCCAAATAGCACAACAAACAGCACAAATACCAGCACTGCCACCCCGAATAAACCAAGCCCTACAAAAAGTAATGAATGATGAGGAACTCCAAAAAGACGAAATCAAAGAACTGAGCATTCTGCAGCCAATACCAGACCTGCTGAAAAAACTCAGCCAAACAGAGGAACCCAGCGAACTGGAAAACCTAACAGCAGAAATCGCATGGCAACTCGCACAAAAAACAAAACAATTAACACCAGAAACCCACCTCCCACTACAATTATTAACACAACAAAAAATGTTCCAAGCCCAAATCCGCACAGCAGCCAAAAACCTAGAACAAGGAAAACCCCAAGAAGCACAAAAAAACATAACAAACGCCCTTGGACTATATCCAGCACACACCCCAGAAAACCTAGAAAACACACTAGCACTATTGGCAATAATCCAACTCGCCAACCAAGAGGCGGAAAAAGCCCAAAACACCCTAAACCAAATATTGGAACAAAAAACAACGCCCACACCCCAAACAAAACAAATACAAAACCTAATATTAGCAGCAAATGGAGAACCCTTACCCAAAGAAGCAGACCCAGCATACCTCCTAAACGCCGCCCAAGACCTCCACACCCTAGGAAACACTAAACATCCACCCCAAATACTAGAAGCCATACTAAAGCTGGAAGCACCCCCCATCACAAAAACAGAAGCCGCACACTGCCTCCTAAACTACTACAGACTACAAGACCAAGAATTAACTGAAACCACCATGAAAAAACTGGAAGAAATACTGCCAGAAGAAGAGCTCCGAGACCAAACCAAAACCCCACTCGACAAAGCCCTAAAAATAGAAAACTTCACCCCCATCCAGGAATGCCCCAAACCCTACACCCAACCCATGTACATACTACAAACCACGGAACAGCAAAATGAAATAAGGGTGAAGGCCTGGCACCCCACACTAAAATCCGTAATGCTACTCTGCCTACCCAAAAAATGTTCACCCCAAATAGCAAACGCAACCACCATAAAAGTAACCAGCGGAAAAATAAAAACAAACCTAAACATCATACAAATAAGAGAAAACAAAGTAAGAGCAATAATTGAAACCAGCACAGACACACAAATACAAACAACAAAAAGAAAACTACAAATAGCAACTATAACATAAAAATTCAGCAACTTTTAAGCCATAAAAAAGACTGCGATGCCGAAATACACTTACTAATCGTTTGCGAGAAAGCCCCCAACTTTAGTCCTGGGGATGAATCGCCAAAAAAAGCCTATTAAGCCGATATGTTTGATAGACAAACCCACATACGCTGGAAGCGTTTCAGATAAAGCATGAAAAAATGTTTTTCATGGCAAATCGATGTTAAATAGGTGCCGTCCATCAATGGAGGGCGCGTTAACTGGGTGGCGGCACACCCATTGGAGGCTTTAAATATGAGCTTCCAAGAATCCCCCGACTCTAGCCGTGGGGAGTGTCAGGCGAGGTTTATAAATATTTAAAAAGAATTAGGTTTAATTGAGAGTATATAATAAGTCTCACAGTTCTATTGAAGGAGTAAAATTGGTTAGCGAAATGAGGAATACGGCTGCCCAGTTAGATCACAGAAGGAAGTGTCCTGTTTGCGGGGTAGCAATAGGGGAGAATCTTGGTGACCACATAAGGGGAGTTCATGGGGAGGAGGTGTTTAGAAATGCGGTGCTTAAGGCAAAGGAAGGCGGGATGCCGGATCCAGATATAGGGACTATATTTGGCATCACTTTTAAACAATTGGAGGAGATCATTACTGATGCTTATGGTATTAACATTTCAGTTCTTAAGAAGCCTAAGAGGGTGAAGTACTGGGGGCCAAGGAAGTTTAGGGAGGAAACTACAACTGTTTGGAGTTTTAAGCAGAGGGGAGACTGGGCGACTCACGATGGAAGATATAGGGGGAATTGGTCTCCGTATATTCCGAGAAATGTGATAATTAAGTATAGCAGGCCTGGAGATGTGGTGCTTGACTATTTTGTGGGTGGAGGGACAACTGCTGTTGAGGCGAAGCTTTTGGGGAGGAGATGTATTGCTAGGGATATAAATCCGGCTGCCATTGGTTTAACGAGGGAAAACCTTAACTTTGATTCGAAGCCTCTTCTTGAAAATTTGAGGGTTTATGAGCCTGAGGTGTCTGTTGGTGATGCTCGGGATTTGTCGGATATCCCTGATGGAAGCGTTGATTTGATATGTGCTCATCCTCCCTATGCGGGGATTATAAATTATAGCTCTAAGGTTGAGGGGGATTTGTCCAAGCTTAAAATTGAAGATTTCCTTTTTGAGATGGGTAAGGTTGCTCGTGAAAGTTATAGGGTGCTTAGACCGGGGGGAAAATGTGCGATTCTTATAGGGGATACTAGGAAGCACAAACAGGTGGTTCCTATCGGTTTTCGAACTATTAGGGTTTTTCTGGATGCAGGGTTTGTATTAAAGGAATTGGTTATTAAACGTCAACATAATTGTAAAACGACTGGATTCTGGTATGAAAGGAGTGTTAAGTATAACTTCTTGCTTTTAGCTCATGAGTATTTGCCTATTTTTGAAAAACCGGAACAGGAAAAGTTGGGCGCGCATTATTGTTCTGAAGGTGATGTTACAAGTTACAAATCAAATGTTAGAAAAATGAATGGAGAGAGTAGAGAAAATCTTGAGACCACTACGGTGTGGATTTTACCTCAGGACAAGATGGATGAGGAAATAAAACGTAACTTGATAGGTCGTCTTCTAATCTCAGATAGTCACTATTTGGAAATTATTTTTGATGATGTTAATGAAAAAATTGATGCTAAAACAAATTTTTCCCCCCCTCTTGTATATGTATCATTTCCCAAAAAACTTGGACAAGAAGGCGTTAACTCGTATCTGAGGGCGGTTAAAAAAATCGCGGTGGAAGCAAGTACTTTTCTTGCTGCTGAGGGGTTCTTAGTCATCGATACCAGAGATATTAGGATTAATGGATTAGTGTTCCCCATGGGCGTTACTATATTAGAGCAAATATCCCCTCTCAGTGAGTTTGAAATAAAAGAAATTGTCATAGTTACCCCTGATAGCAGGGAAAATTCTCTTAAAACGTCTATGGGTAACCAAAACTTGGAAATTGTGCACCGCTACCTATTAATATTCACGTTAAAGATGGGGAAGCGTTGAGTTGGGAAATTTTATCAAATTTATCAAGGAGATAAATCAAAGGATTGGAGTGTCCCTCCCTTCTTCTTGGACAGACCTTACCGAAGTTCAACTAGCACAGCGTTTTCTGGAAAAGTTAAACGAGTACTTTTTCCAAACATATGAGGGGATAGGCACCACAACTTTCCAGGGAGAGGAACTTCAATATTTTTCAGAGTTTCACAAATTTTGGGAAGCGAATCATAAAGAAATACTAAACGCAAGAATCGACGAAAAACAGTCAAGATTAGCCGCACAAGCCCTATCAAGTGCCATAAGGAAGTATGGAAAGGAAATACTTGGAGTTACACATCAAACATTAGGTTTACCACCTCAAGCCATAGCCCAAGTTAGATTTTTTACGGCTAACCAAGACTTTAGAGGACCTCCTGAAAACCAATTTGAAAAGTATTTTCAGGATCCCACGAGATTTGACGCCCAAGAGATTTTTGAGAGCCCTGATGATTTCCTGAAGTTTCTAGGTGTGACCCGCTTATCTCAAACAGATAAAAGACGAGATTTTGCCAAGAACGCCGCCCTCTTCCTGCTACAAAAAAACATATCCGCATACGAAATAGCAAGAATTTATAATAATGACGCTGTACAGATTAGGGCCGCGTTGGTGAACACCCCCAATATGGGATATGGACAAAAGAAGGCTAACATGTTCATACGCGATATGGTGGAATTATCTGTATGGCCCAAATTGCAAAATTTTGACAAAATAGATGTGGCCAGTGATATCAACACCATGAAATTAGCCTTAAGAACCCGCATCCTAAAGACAGACATCCCACTGCTTTCCAGCTTTTTGGACATCTTCTGTTATCAATATATATACATCGATGAAATGAACACTAAAGCTTGGAGAAAAGTACGGAAAGAATGGGTTAAATTAGACCCATCAACAGCACCTTCATCACCCTGCCAAATGGATTTTCTGCTTTACCGTATTGGACGCGAATACTGCGACGATAACGTAGTAGAATACGAATGTGAAAACGGTCATATTTTTTACTACTTCGGTGCCCAGCTCAAAAGCTGTATAAAATGTCGAATAAGTGGAAAAAGAGTGTCCGCAAATCCTAAAAGAAGATTTTTGCCATGCCAAATAAATTCTTCACAATTACCCCGAGAAAATGGGAAACTACTTATAAAAGATGACAACTTGCTAAAAACCTTTGATGGTGTATGCATATTTGAGGACGTATGCAAACCAAAAACAGAAGAATTCAGGGCGTTGAATCCACCGAAGTCTATTTCCATTAAAGGCCAAACAGGCTGGACTAAGTCTTACGCTTACCGAGAAAGAGGGGGAGGAGGCATGATGGGATAAACTACAATAAAGCTTATTAGCTCTTCACAAGAATAGTGAAACAATCTAGTCATCTATAGCGTCTCCTCTGGTTTTTAGATACTTAACGAATCATTCTGCCTTGTTGCATAATTTTACTTTTTCTAATATACTTATATAATATTTTGAAAATTTTTCAAATTTGAGCTGTAAAATTGTAAAAAACATAAAATTAAATAAGCAATTTGAAACAACGAGTCTACCTTTTATGACGTTCTGATTTTTATATTCTTTTGTGTTAACTTTCTGTGGTGGTTTGGAGGGGGAAAGCGCGTTTAACCCCCTGTTTTTGTGGATTTTC
>JAHAWU010000155.1 GCA_018383815.1 Candidatus Jordarchaeia archaeon
TCGCATCCAACCAGTTGGAGGTAAGTTTGCTGGCTGAAAAAGGAAGTGGGGTGAGAAACGAACACATCACCCAGTCAAATAGCTGAAAACCCTCTCAATATCCAAATCTTCCGAACATTATTGGGTAGAAGGTCTCCGGACGCGGTGAGACCCGCATAGGTTATTCCCGCTGAGCATCCCCCGAAACCGGAGGCAAGCTTTCTCACAATCTTTGAAACCTCCATTCCAAACTTTTTTCGAAACATGTTCTCGTAACCAGAAAGAGCTTCGCTCACCGTGAAAATTTTTCCACCAGAAAGCTCATAACCCAGTCGGGCATAGTAAGTCATTCCCCGAGCATAGCACTGCATACCATTACCACTAACTACACTTTTATAGAATTTTTTGTATAGGGTTTCCAGTGCTCTAATTTTTTCTTGGGGCGTCACGTCAAGATACATTGATTCCCTTCCCCGACCAGCGGGAATAAGGCGGTTTAAATAGAACCTGGTTGCTCCCAGTCTCTCCGCTAACTCCATCGTTTCCTCTAGTTCATCGAAGTTTTTTGAGTATAGGGTCATTGTGGTGGCCAACTCTTCAAATCCCTGTTTAGCACAATTTTTTATTCCCTCAACTGTTGCCTTAAAACTTCCAGGCTTGTTCCTCAGGAAATCGTGAGTCTCAGGCCTTGCCCCATCCAACCCTATTTCCACCCGTCTAATTCCCGCCCTAGCCAGTTTTTCCACAACTTCCAGAGTTATAAGGGTGCCATTAGAAGCAATTGTGCAGAGCATCCCACAGTCGTCAGCCCTTCTGATTACTTGGTAAACGTCTTCACGTAGAAGCGGTTCACCACCCGAAAAGGTTAAAACAGCTACCCCCGCCTCACTCAGGTTATCAACAACCTTGAAGGCTTGAGAAGTCGTCAGCTCAAGTTCAGCAGGGTGGGTTGAAGAGTTCTGATGACAGTGCAGGCAGTTAAGATTGCACCGGTTGGTGAAGTTCCAAACAACAGTCACCGGAGCACCAGTAGGCTGAGGATTTCTTAATCCGAAGAGAGCTATGCCCCTAATTACGCTGAGCATACACCTGCGAATCAAACCGTCCTCTAATAGTCCACTTATTGTACTAGTTTTAACTCCCATACGGAAGAAAAACAGGCGAATTAATGGCTTCAAAAAAGCAGAGGCCAACAAGCAACCTTCACAGATGAATCTACCGTTCCCAATAAAGGAATCAAAAATTGATAGTAAACGTTCCCGACCACACCTTTCACATTTACCCGCCAAAAAGGCTGCAAGAGCCTCCCAAACGGGCTTAAACACATACTCCAGCAATTCTAACTACGTCTCCATTCAATCAAACTCAACTTTCATACACATTTGATGATGCAACGTTCCTCCCAAAAACTAGAAACATGTTTTAAAATTTACAACTTAATATCGTTTTTCACCACATGCCTTCAACAATCTGTTCTCCTCCAATTATTCCCCTCGATTACAAATAAAAGCATCTCCTTCCTTTCAGCATTAAGAAAGGTTGAAGTGTAGATGCTGTGTTGCATAATTTTACTTTTTTAAGTAGGTTTATTAGGTTGTTGAAAATTTTTCAAATTAACAATGTAAAATTATAAAAAATTCATTAGAATATATAAAGAAATTGAAAAAATGAAAATTGTACAACACAGCAAGTGTAGAGGAAAGTTTAAAAAAGGGCTCAGCCAGGAAAACTTCAAAGTCCTCCTTTTTATCCGATTGGAAGGAAACATGGTTTGTGAGCCACAAGGAGCACAGCCAAAAACAAAAATGAAAACACTACAGAAATCAGTAAAGAAGATACCAAAAAGGGGACGCACCCAGAGTTTTGAAAAGCGTATTAAAAAAGGAAGTAGACGACATCCTATTTAGGCAGTGTAAAATATATATAACTCATTGCAGGAATTTATTTTACAATTCACTTAATGTCTGCTGGGGTTTCACGTTTTTGAAAGGAAAGGTGGTGTTTCTTTGAATAAGCAATCTGTGGGTGTTGTTTCAATAGGCGTTTACATACCTAAAGGTTTCCACACCAGCGAAGATATAGCCAGGGCTTCGGGAGTACCTAAAGAAATCGTTGAGGAAAAAATGGGAATATTAAGAAAGGTTATGCCCGCCAGTGATAAAGACCACCCCATATCCATGGGTGTTGAAGCCTCAAAGGTTGCACTTGAGAGGGGAAATGTTAACCCTGAGGAAGTCGACCTAGTTATATGGTCTGGAGAGGAGTACAAAGAGTACCCCATGGTTACCGCCGGGATTAAGCTTCAACACGAGGTTGGCGCAATTAACGCTTGGGCCTTCGACACATCCCAGCGCTGCGGAACAATGATTGTCGGCTTAAAGCTGGCCAAAGACATGATGATAGCCAACGAAGACATAAACACGGTACTTGTAGCCGCAGGATACAGAAACTGTGACCTCATAAACTATCAGAACCAGAGAACAAGATTCATGTTCAATCTGGCTGCTGGAGGCGCGGCAGCAGTTCTCAAGAAAAACCATCCCAGAAACCACATCTTGGGTGCTGCCTTCATGTCAGATGGCTCCTTCGCCGACGACGTCTACGTGCCCGCTGGAGGCACCATAATGCCCACAAGCCACGAAACCCTGGAGCGCAAACTCCACTACCTTGACGTAAGGGATCCAGAAGATATGAAGCGCAGACTCGATGACCTATCAATGAAGAACTTCCTAAAAGTGGTCGAAGATGCCCTAGAAAAAAGCGGCTACACCACAAAAGACATAGACTACCTAGCAATACTCCACATGAAACGCAGTGCACATAACTACATACTCAGCGAACTAGGACTAAACGAGAACCAGACAACCTACTTTGAGGAGTACGGCCACCTAGGACAGTGCGACCAGATACTATCCCTAGAGTTAGGGTTGAAGAGCGGAAAAATAAGGGATGGAAGCCTCGTGGTGCTCGTTAGCGCAGGCATAGGGTATGCTTGGGACGCTTTAGTAATTAAGTGGGGGCCATGCTAGGGAATTTCGTCCCGCGGCTTCCCATAAGCCTCTCTCAGGTCTTTTTTAGGTATTTTCCCTGCCGGTAACTTGGGAAGTGAGTCAACGAACGCCACGTACTTCGGCACCTTGTATTTAGCCAGCTTATCTTTGCAGAAATTCACTATCTCCTCCTTAGTGAGTGTTTCACCTGGTTTGGGCACAATTATTGCTTTCCCCACTTCCCCCCACTTTTCGTCTGGAACCCCTATGACTGCAACCTCCGCCACTTTGGGGTGCTGATATATTACGTTTTCAATTTCAACGGGGTAGACGTTTTCGCCCCCACTAATGTACATGTCCTTCTTCCTGTCCACTACGTAGTAGAAGCCATCCTCATCCCTCATGACCATGTCTCCCGTGTGAACCCAACCATCCTTATCTATCGTTTTGGAGGTTTCTTCGGGCATCTCCCAGTATCCAGAGAATGTATGTGGTCCCTTGATGAGGAGTTCGCCCGGCACACCTACCCCAACTTCCTTTCCCTTTTCGTCGACCAGCTTAACCTCGTTGTGGAAGAATGGCACACCCACAGACCTGTGCTTCTCCTTCATATACTCGACTGGCATACAAAAGTTGTTAGGTCCCGCCTCAGTCAACCCATAGCCCTGAATGAAAATGGCTCCCCTTTCCCAGAAGGCCTCCATAACTGGAAGTGGGCATGGGGCACCCCCCGATATCCATATTCTGACTGAGGATAAGTCTGTTTTTTCAAACTTCGGCGATTTAATCATCATGTAAAACATTGTGGGGGCACCTATTACTATGGTGCACCTGTACTTTTCCACAGCGTCTAAGACATCGTCTGGGTTGAACTTCCTCCAGGTTATCATTTTTCCTCCAATGTGTATTAGGGGGACAGCGAGGGTGTTCCATCCTCCGGTGTGGAAGAGTGGGAAAACTATTGGTGATATGTCGTCAGGTGTTATCCCCCATGTCACTATGGTGTTGACCGAGTTCCAGAAAATCATTCTGTGGGAAAGAATAGCTCCCTTAGGTAAACCCGTGGTTCCACCGGTAAAAAGCATCAAGTGTGGATCCTCCATTGAGGCAGGCGGCCTTTTTGGCTTTTTGCCTCCTTCATCGAGGGCTGCCTCATACTCTCCTCCCTCGCCTATAGAAAGATACTCAACATTTTTAGCTTCTTTCCTTATTTCCTTCACGGTTTCCTCGAACTCTGGGTCGTAAATGAAAACTTTTGGTTTCACCTTTCTCACCAGGAGGGTCATCTCCATGGGGGAGAGCCTTATATTCATGGGGGCCAGGATGGCTCCGAGCTTTCCTGTGGCGAAGAAGGAGTCATAGCACTCCACACAGTTCCTGAGGAGAAATGAGACTCTGTCTCCCTTGCCAACATCTTTCTTTGCGAAGTACCCTGCAAGCCTATCGGCCCTAGAGTTCAGTTCACCATAGGTATATGATTTTCCTTCGTATATTAGGGCTTCCTTCTTGGGTGTTAGTGAAGCCCGCCTCTCAGACCAGTCTCCAATCCAACTCCAAGACATGCGTTCACCCCTTAACATTTATCGTTATCTTCCTCACTTTTGTGTTAAAAGCTCCCTCATCCACCTCGCTTAGGAAGTCTATAACCGCTTTGTTGAAGGTGTCCGCGTTTTCTATAAAGATGAGGTGGGAGCCTCCCTCAAATAGTACCAGTTTCGAATTGGGAATGGTTTCCAATAGTAGCTCGGCATTCTGGTGTGGGACAACCCGATCATTGGTGCCCGCTACAATTAGGGTGGGGGCTTTTATTTTCGATGCTTTGTTTCCAATGTTGAAGCTCTGGACAGCCTCAGCTTGCCTGAGCCAAGCGTATCTTGGCTGAGCTTCCTCAATCCTCCACGATATTATCTGCTCTATTTCTTCGGGGTTTTCCTCAAAGTACTCGGGGTTAAAGGCGAAGGCCATCTTTCTCCTTAAAGCTTCTCTAGCCCCCAGTTCCTCCTCCCTTATGCTCAAAATGGCGTCCATGGTTTCCTTTGGTGTTTGTATTGCCCTTTCTCCCCCGAAGTGAGTGGAGACAAGGACGAGACTTAACACCCTCTCCGGATACTTTAAGGCAAACTCTTGGGCAATAAAGCCTCCCATGGAAATCCCCAGGATATGCGCCCTACGAACCCCAATATGGTCAAGGAGCTCCCTCAAATCATCAGCAAACAACTCGACACTATAAGGTTCGTCGGGCTTATCACTTAAACCCACCCCCCTATTATCAAATATGATACAGGTATACTTTTTTGAGAAGGGGGTAATCTGTTTAAACCACATCCATCGGGAGTATCCCCACCCTTCTATCATTGCCAGAGGGGGGCCTCCTCCGTGGGTTTCGAAGAACAGCTTCACACTATCCCTGAGTTTAGCATACGGCAAACTAAACCACTCCCAAAGGGCAAAACCTATCTTTACCATCCCTCAAACCTTTCATCAAAGGGAAACCCATGCAGGATTGGGGGCTATATTAAACCCGCCTTTGCAATAAAAAGTTTCTTTCGCTTACCACTACTTTCAGCTCTACGCGGCTTGGAATTTAAGTCATAAATTTGAAAAAAATTGGAGGGTTCTTAACCTCCTCTTCTTATGTTAGGGGCTTCCAGATAGGCCATTTTCTCCATACGTATCCGTGTAGCAGTAGAACCCATAAGAGCCAGAGTTGGAACGGCAAAGGATTTGTCAGTCCGCGAGGGTCTAGGAAAAGTATGGGATAACTTATCATTGAGAGTATGTCTGGGTCTCCAATGATTCTGGCAGAGAACATGTAGTATAGGTATAGCATTGCTAGCCCTGCTAGGATGACTATCACAGTTCTCACCGTGATGTTGACGAGTTTACTGTATTTTTTGGGCCAGTTGTCAAAGTAGAAGTAAAGGATAAACTCAGCCATAATAAAGAACACTGCTAAGACCAGCGGGGCCGTCCATTTTGCACCCTCCCTCGCAATTTCTGCCATGGTAGCCAACAAGGGTTGACCCATCGCAAACCACACGTAGGACGAGGGGACAGGCGGGGTATACACCATTTGTGATAGGAAGAGTCCGAAGAGCACACCTAAAAAGGTGCAGGATACGAAGGCGACCGCGCCTACCAGAGGCTGCTTTTTCAGCCTGATCCATGGCTCATACTCCCAGGTTAGCATTGTGAGCAGTGCGAAGAAGATTACCCACTGAGTCAGGTTAAGCATTCTCAGGGCTCCAGTATTGAGGTAGAACCACGAGACCGTGTAGTACCAGATTATAATGTTGTATAATGTGCTCATGGCTGGCTGAAGTTCTGAAAGGTACATAAACGTTAATATTGCTGCGGAGTTCTGCGCCATCTGGGAGACCGGTGGAAGGAGCAAAAAGTACCAGGCGGTCAGCCCAATGGCTAACGCGAGGAGAACACTGTAGAGCCCCCTTTTCGGCTGCTTGGCATGGTAGAGGGGCCAAAACATTGTTCCTGCGACCCAAAGTAAACCAAAGGAAAACGTGGCCCCGGTAACCATACCGGTAGCGGAAGAAGAAATGTAAAGCGCAGTCTCAATGGGGAAACCATACATGAGAAGCTTCGGATAGCTCGCCTCAGGAACTAGGCTACCAATCAATTGGTAGAAAACCACGTAAACCATGAACCATACCACAACTATGTTTAGAACTGTTCCAGCGATGCCTATTGCCCAAGACCTCTTAAGCTTGGAGTAGGGATAGTTATCCAGCCAAGCCTGCCAGACAGCAACAAGAAGCCCCCATCCGCCTAGGAGCGACGCCACCTCAGGATACCAGCCGAACATAAAGTGTCCCAGAGAAAATCTGATGTCGGCAAAAATCCACCACGTGAAAAGAGCGACAAGCAGCCCTAGAATCAATGCGCAAAACCCTGAAAGCGGCTGACGCCACCTAGGAACCACAACGACCTCTACTTCAGGTCCCGTCACACTCCCATTCTCCTATCCTTTTAATTAATGGACTTTTTTTCTTCTAATATTTAACCTTTGTGTCTATTCAAAAAAATGTTGGTAAGATAAGTTCCCGACTTTAGTCTTGAAATGTCGAATATTTCTTGATAATTCTAAATTTGACTATTCATGAGGGTGCAGTGTAGTGAAAAAATGGTCATGGGAGAATATTGATGTTTATTTTAGGAGACTTCAAATATTTTTCCTTCGCAGTTTGGGGGGTCATATTTCGTGAGTTTTACGTCGTAAAATTTTCTCAGTGCAGCTTCAGCTATGCCGGCAAATGCGAGAAGTCTACCGCAGGGCACGGAGCCGAATACGTTATATACTCCTTCTTGGTGGAGCTGGGTGCAGACATTGACATAGGTGCAGTGGCCGTGGAGCCTAACATAAACCTCACCGGCAGAATCCTCTAAAGTTATATCTTGCTCCTTCAGGAAGCCTATTTCAACGAGACACGCCTTATATCTTGATAGGCAGTCATAGAGGCTTTGTGAATCCTTAAGCGTCTCCATTACTCCAAGTGTATGAACCAGTTTTTTGGGTGCCTCTTTTCCGAAGCGTCGAGCTATGGCACCTACCGCACCAGTCAACATGCTTTCGCTCTTATAAATTCCGTATGCTACTGCTTCCTCTGCAGGGTGTTCCTCTGCGATTTTTAGTAGTAGTTCTTCCAACTCGTCTAGTGTCTCAGCAGTTCCATTAACACCAAAATTCCTTGAAACATAATCTAAAGCGTACTTTATGATTAAACGGACATAAGAGGATAAAACCAGAGGATCACTCTTCAAAGTTTCAATCTGCGCCTTAACCACACGCGGGTTTCCAGGCAACGCAATACACCATTCCTCCCCTTCATAAATTTGAAAGGGACTCCCTATTTATTCAACGGATATATACTTTTGTATGTACTTTTATTAGTTAACTTTTTTCCTAATATTACTATTTTCCATAGGTATTACTACTTATGTATTACTATTTTCTCTATGGAGCTGTTCCAGTTTAGATACCCTTTAACCTCTTTGAGAAACCATTTTCAGCCAAGGATTTTAACAATTTAGCACTTTCAATTTGGAAAATATCCAGCCAAAATATGC
>JAHAWU010000031.1 GCA_018383815.1 Candidatus Jordarchaeia archaeon
GTTTTTGCGTGAGGGGGAGCCGCAGTTGGGGCAGGGGAGTTCGCCGGACCAGGTCTTGAGTTTCTGTTTAATCCTTGTGTCGCCGGGTTTTCTAGGGCTTCTTTGATGAGTTGGGAATATGAATCCAAACAAATCACCGTGTCTATTTATAAAGGAAGAGGAGTATACAACTCTGCCCGTGATTGGGGACTCCAGGTTAACTGTGCCAATATTTCTTCCAAATTCTGCTTCCTTTAAACCCATTTTTCGCGGATTTGGGAATCCTTTAGTGGGTTTGCGAGGTTTTTTATCGCCAAGCTCCCAGTTTTTGAGAGAAATAAAAATATCAAGCAGGTATAAACACAAAAACACTCTCAAACCATTTGAGAAGAACACAATCACCCAAATAGCTTCACAGAATCTGCGAAATATCGGTTTAAAATATATTTCCCGAAAACCCAGCTAGAACGGGCTTTCCCTAATTTGCTGATTTTTTAGAAATCGGGATATGTGGACAGCAAAGTTTAACCTATTTTTAATCCTTTCTCTTCTTTAAATTGAAGGTGATTCTGGGTTCCCCTCCTCACTTTTTCGCATTTTCAAAACTCTATTTTTTCACTAGGCTTATTTAAGATGTGTTCGGGTGTTATTCTGATTCGCAGACTCCTTCTTTTGCCAGTCGGGACAGTTCTTCTCGCCCTTGTACGAATCCTCGGGCGATTAGGGTGTCTTTTTCTTTTAGTTTGAATGAATCGGGTGGGTTATAGTACCACTTTTTGCCCCTACGGACTGCTATTATTCGCATCCCTATTTTATCATCCAGTGCAGCTTTTCCTATCGTCCTATTTACGAGGGGTGAATCCTTATTAAGGCAAACTCGGGTTATTGTTTCCTCTGCCTGCTCAAAAACTAATTTCAAAACTGGGTGGGGCTCAATACCTCTCAGAACTATGTCTGCTATGTATGCTGCGGCGTCAGCTATGTTTTCTGATGCTACCCCAATTCTGATTAATCCCAGCTTTGTTTGTGGATCAATTAATTCGTCCTTAATATTTAGAACCGCTAGTTCAAAATCTACGTGTAATTTATCAAAAAACTTTTCCAGGTTGGAAAGCTCCTCCGCTATTTCTTTACTATTAAAGAGGAGGGCAGAGTAGGCCAAATCCACCATCAGTTCTGAAGTGTTCTTCATCTCAACCAACATATCTTCTATCGATTTCAACTTGTGTTCAGACTTCATTTTTAATCTTCCACTTCCAATAATTTCCCCGCTGCAAGAGCTTTAAACCTTTCAATACCCACATCTGAACCCCGAGCTATCACCACATCACCGGGCTTCAACATAAATTTCTCATCAGGATTAATAATTAACCTTTTCCCACGCCTAAGCGCTATAATATCCACACCTACATGATCAACCCTACCAAGCATATCCAATGTTTTATTAACGATTGAAGAATTTTCAGAAATCTTAACACGCGCCAAACGTTCTTCAGCCTTAACAAAAGCACTTATCACCACCCGAGGATCAGCCCCACGAAGTATCGTTGCCGCAATGTCACCAGCAGCATCAGAAATTTTATCCGTCGCTGAGGCAACCTTCATAATACCCACAATCTGCTCCGCATCGTTCTTATCCCTAACAGCAAGAGCCGCATTCATAAGAAGCAGATAACTGAGTGAATCTATTCGCTCCTCCAGCTCCAAAACTTCCTCCACCAATTCCGAATCATTAAACAGTATAGCCGAATAAGCCAAATCAATCATTAACTCAGAAATATTCTTCATCTCGGTCAAGAGTTCCCTTACACTCAGTGGCTTATACTCTATTTCTTCCTCTTCATCTGCCACTAGTTAATCCTCCTACAAAACAACAAAACAACCATTTAAAATCAATTTTATTTATTCGTTTCAGTCTCACATATAAGAACAAGTAACAGCAAAATAAAAGTTTCCTCAAAAACGCTCAAGAACGCCTTTACATGTTTTAGAAAATCATTCAACACAAATGTAAATACATATTATACAACAATTTTAGAATTATTCCTCATAATTATCAAATAAAGTGAAATTATCATAAAAATAGTAAAATAGCCGATTTTCACCCTCAAACTAGGAAGAAAAATTAAAAGGCGCTTATCACCCCCTTCACTGCATAGAATCGTTAAATGATGAATCAAGCCCAATACATTACTCTTCAAAAAACGCATCACTCTTCAATAAATTTTTTATTAGGTGATTTTGCAATGGCCATCGTTTCAATAGTAAAAACCAATGGAAATGTTGAAGAAGGCGTTAGAAAAGCGGTGGAATTAGCAGGCGGCATTGACATAGAACCCGGCGCAAACATCCTCATAAAGCCCAACCTCAGCTGCGCCAAACCCTCCGGGAGCGGCCTAGTCACAAGCGTCGAAGTCATCTCCGCCATGGTAAAATTAGTAAAAGAGATTGGAGGCAAACCTCTAGTCGGAGACCTACCAATAGCCGGCTGGGATCCAAAGGAAACATACAAAATAACCGGGGTCAAAAAAGCCACAGAAGACGCCGGTGGACAATTCATCGATTTCAGCAAAGACCAACCCGTAACCATACAAATCCCAGACGCCGTAAAACTAAAAAGCGTAAAACTAGTACGCACCGCACTCACCGCCGACGCCATAATCTCCCTACCCGTCCTTAAAGCACACTTCTTCACAGGACTAACATTATGCGTCAAAAACCTAAAAGGCCTAACACTACAAGACCAAAGAACAAAAATACATGTACTGGGCCTATATGACCCTATAATCGACCTCTTTTCGGCCCTAAAAAGCAAGGTGATATTTGGATTAGTAGATGGCACGGTAGGCTGCGAATCAATAAGACCCTCCGGACCATACTATGGTCCCACCGAAGGAAAGCCCATAAAACTTGACACCCTCATAGCGGGAAAGGACATCGTGGCAGTCGATAGTGTAGCGGCGGTAACCGCAGGAATAAAGCCCAAGAGCATGAAACTACTCCAAATCGCCTATGAGAGAGGACTAGGAGAAATAGAAGACATAGAAGTAAGAGGAGAAAAAATAAAGCCCCACAAACTGAAACAAACCCTATTTGGACGAATCATGGGCAGCCTAAACAGCCTGTGGACATCCAAAATTGCCAACCCAGTAACTCACCCTCTGGTGAAGCGCCTTTTTGGTCCACAAGTGCAGAGTTTGCGCTCTGTTGAGAAGGAACTCGAAGAAGTCGTTCCCAGCAGAATAGTCCTGGCTGGTGAATGCGACAATTGCGGAATATGCGTCAAGAGCTGCGGCGTAGGCAACATTAAACTGGGCAAAAACGGACCAATAATAGGCGATAAATGCTTGGTATGCCTGATATGTGTGGAATCATGCCCACTTGGAGCTTTGGCGGTTAAAAGGGTTGAGGAGGTTTCAGCTTAGTAGCCAGTTGGGTTTTCCTAGATAGTATTTTGTCAGAAATTCGGCGAAGTCTGGATTTTGGAGGTAGATATTCGATATTTCCGTGTTTAGGAGGATTTCGAACTTTTGGGATATTTTTTCTGCGATGTATTTTGCGAGGCCTAGTGTTTTTATTCTGCTGCGTATTTCATGGTCTAGTAGTTTGTCGGCCCTAGCGTATTGGCGCAAGAGTTCGACTATCCATCTTTCATTTTCTATTCGGGGTCCGGATACGGTTTTTTCCGATTTGGCGTGTTTTTTTAGGAAGGGGGTTTGGCCGATGCTTCCGGGTGGGGGGCCTAGATGTTTGTATGTTTTGGGGATTGTTATGCTTTCAAACTCTAGCACTAGAATTGTTTTTTCTTCTCCAGACCAGGCATCTTTATTGATTATTTTGAAGTCTTTGGATTCTAGGAAGTTTTTAAGGGCGTCAAGGGATTTGTAGATTTGGCCCCATAGGGTGTCTGGTGGGATTTTGGGTGTTTCTAATATTAGAAATAGGGTGTCGGTTCCCTTTTTTTCGTGGAGGTTTTGGAGTTCTTCGGGGCTGAAGGGGTCGATTTTCTTTGGGAAAAAGAAGGTTTCTCGTGGTTCTTCTAGAAAGGCCTTTGATGCTGCTTTGAATTCTCCTATTTTTTGTTTGGTTAGTGCTGCGGAGATGTTTCTTTTGGGGTCTACTGGGTCAATTACCACTAGTGGTTCAGAAAAAATTTTTTTAATTTCTTTGATATTGGTGTAATGTTTTTCTATGTCTATGATGTGTTGTGGTTTCCATTTGATGCATTCCTCGAGGAGGCGTGGGAAGGATGAGTAGTACATTATCAAGATTTCGCACAAGTATCCAGAAAATCCTCCAATTCTTATTTCGGCACCATAGGCATTTATTCCCATTAGGAATTGTTTCAGGAGTCTTACTTCTCTTTTTAAAGATTCGTTAAGATTTTTTTTGATATAGGCGGTGTGGAGTGGTGTTCTGTCAACTGAGGAGACTAGTTCTGTAGCGTCGCTGATCTCGAAGCTGGGAACGAAATCGACTTGAAACTCCTCTATTTCGGCACGCAGGTATGGGTGTTCTGCGTATTTTTCTTTCCCTTTTCCTCCTGTTACTTTTCGCGCGATTTTTAATCCTAGTTCTCCGATCTCTTTATAGGTGTAGCTTCTTGGAAAAACCATGAAAATGTCGATGTCTGGATTTGTTTTTATCCAGGTGTCCTTTGCTATGGAACCCACGAGTACAGGGTTGACGGTGATGTTTAGATTCGCCGCTTCTTCCCTCACCCGTCTAATTAACTCTTGGGATAGGCGTTCTACTTTCATTCTATCTTCTGTTGAAGGTGTAATTTTTTTGGATACCTCTTCGCACACTGTTTTTAAGTTCAAGGCTCAATCCCCAAAAAATGACAATACAAAAATGAATATTTAGGCTTAAGGCACGCTTCTTAGTGTACTGTACTTGGGCCCTTTTGGGGTGAGTTTGCTTTCCTTTAACCTAATAGAATTTACAGTCATGGTTCCGATTTCTAGGGATGAAAGGTTAGAGATTAGTTTGGCTAGTTTGTCTTTATTATGTGCGCTTTTTACCCTGGCAATGGTTGCGTGTGGGGTGTATTCCCTTCCCTCAGGTTTAAATTTGAGCTTTCTAATCTGCGTCTCCAAATCATTATATATCCGAACAATTTCCTCTCTGCCTTTCCGGGCTCCTATCCAGATATTATTTATTCTGGATAAACTGGGAAAGCAGCCTACTCCATAGAGTTCAAGTTCTATGGGTGTGAATTCAACGCTCTTCATACTCTCATAAATTTTATCGACCATTACAGGGCTAATATTATCCAGAAATCTGAGCGTAAAGTGAATATTTTCTGGCTCCACCAGTTTGAGCTTGGCACCTGTTTTTGTCAGCTCCTGTTGAACATCGAGAATCTTTTGAATTAAGTTATTATCTTCTATATCAATTGCTATGAAAGCCCTAATGCCTTCCAGAGAATATTCCTCCTACTCCAGTTTCTACACTATCATAAGTCAGATACTCTTGAGATATCTGGACTTATCTTTACCTATATGATTAATGTCTATACTTCGTGTAAAACCTTTTTTAAAACTTTAGATAAATATGCAACCGCTTTTTCAAGATCAGGGGATAATGGTTCACCAAAAACTTTGGATTTAGGTTGAATACCAATAAGTACTATGGAAACATCCATGTTCTTTTCAAGATAATTAATAAATAAGCTGAGGGGAATTCTATGGGTTGAAATTGAGAGCCCATCAATATTTGAAGAATCAACTATTCTTATGGTTCCCGGCTGCTCGTTCATGTCTGCGGCGTCTATTATAATTATGTGTGAGGGTTTAATTCTGCGCAGTTTGCCCGTGAAATTTTCGGGCGATGTGCCGGATTCGATGATCGCGACTTTTGTGGGGATTTTACCTTTTAGCCTTTTGCAGATTTCCATTCCAACGTAATCGTCCCCCCGAAATTCACTTCCTACACCTATTAATGCCACTTTTTTAGGTTTGTTAAGAAATTTTTTAAGCTTGTTCTCTAATTCTTCATATGTCATAAATTTGGCACCAATAATTGGTAATCAAGGCACATAGAAAAAGTCTCTGTATAAAAATCTGGTGGAGCTTATGAATGAAAAAAATGAATTAGAGGAGGAAAACGAAACAGAAGAAGTGGAAGAGGCAGTAGAGGAAAAGTTTACTGCCCGCCTTAAAGAAGATGCTGTGATAGTAGGGGCAGAGGATGCCCAGAAGGTTTATGAGAGAGGTTTCTATGGAGAAATTCAAGACGATGGAACCCTTAAACTATCCCCTGTAGAATCACTACTCCTCGTTGAAAGAAACAGATTAGAAGTACTAAAGGATAATAACGAGGTTCTAAATTTTCAGGCTCTCACAAAAATTTTTATGAAATCCGATCCCAATCTCTGGTTAAAGTATCTAGTCTACAGAGATTTAAGATCTAGAGGGTATGTTGTTAGGTCTGGTTATGGGGGGAATATAGACTTTAGACTATATCCCCGGGGGGCAAAACTTGGAACTGACACTTCAAAAAGTCTCATCTACATCGTGAGTGAGGGAGCCCCAATTGGTTTAGAGGATTTAGATAGAGTCACAAGGCTAGCGGTTTCTACAAGAAAGAGATTAACTATGGCCGTGGTAAATAGGCAGGGGGAAGTCACATACTATCAGGTGTCTCAAGTATCGATTTAAAAATAGACTAATTAATTAACTCTTCATATATCACAAGGGGAATACTTGGTTTTATCTATCTTCAAACTAATTTTTTACCCTAACTAGGGTGCTGTGGATTGACAAGTTTGCATGACTCGTTGCTAAATCCCACCTTAGGATTTTATGTGGAGGAGATCGAAACCACTGAGGATATTGCGATCCCTAAGAATCCTTTGGACAGGGTTATTGGACAGGACCATGCAGTTAAAATGGCTAAACTGGCTGTTCGGCAGAGAAGGCATTTATTGCTTGTTGGCTGTCCCGGTGTTGGAAAATCTATGATAGCGCAGGCTATGGCCTTTCTGCTTCCTCCACCTAAAGAAGAAATATGGATAGTGGATAATCCGAAGAACCCTGAGAGGCCTTTTGTAGAAACTAGAATAGGCGGAGAAGTTGATAGGGGGAAAGACATTGGCGAAATTGTTAGTCCAGATAAAATTCCTGCCGAAGTGGCTATAAAGCTTGGTTTTAAATGCAGAAAATGCGGGGCACTAACCTCCACTTTGAAGAAAAGGTGTGAAGCATGCGGAGAAGAAAAGGAGGGTTATGATGATAGAAAATTCACATCGCCTTTCCGGGACCTGTTCGAGACTGAAATGTTCAATTCCTCTAGAAAACAGGTAAAGACGAACAAAATTGTACCATATATAAGAAAGGTGGACGGCAAACAGGAAGTCACTGTTTATGAGCAGATAGATACTGACCCCTTAAAACCCTCTGTGCGCATTTTGAACCAAAATGCCCTTGAGAAGCTTAGAGAGATAGAAAAGAGTAGACCCAGCAAAGTTCTCGTGCCCCTGAAAAGAAAAACATTCATACAAGCAACTGGCGCCAGTGAAACAGAACTTTTAGGAGACGTAAAACATGACCCTTATGGTAACCATCCTGAACTCGGTTCTCCACCATACACTAGAGTGGTTCCTGGCGCAATTCATGAGGCTCACGAGGGAATCTTGTATATAGATGAGTTGCCTCAGCTGGGGCATCTACAGACATTCCTTTTAACCGCCATGCAAGATAAAAAATTCGGGATATGTGGGCGGAATCCTCAGAGCAGTGGCTCAAGTGTGAGGGTTGATTCTGTTCCCTGCGATTTTATTTTTGTTGGCGCCTGCAACATTCAAGATTTAAGATTAATACTCTCCCCTCTCAGATCGCGTATACAAGGCAATGGATATGAAGTGTTACTGAATTCCACCATGCCAGACACCCCGGAAAATAGGGCCAAAATTGCCCAGTTTGTTGCCCAAGAAGTTGCTGCAGATGGCCGAATTCCACACGTTACAAGAGAGGCAATAGAGGAACTGATTCAAGAGGCGATAAGAAGAGCCAAAATAATCGATGGAAAAAGCAATGCCATCACTCTTAAACTTAGAGACCTTGGCGGAGTAATTAGGATGGCGGGAGACCTCACCCTAGAAGTAGAGAGCCCACTTGTGGAGAGAACCCACATGAAACAAGCCATAAAACTCTGTTTACCAGTAGAAGAACAAATTAAAAGAGAGTATGGTTCCCTAGAGAAAGCCTTAGAGAAAGAATTACCACTAGCTGAGCGAGACTTGAGCAAAAGTAATTATCCTGAAAACTACCAGAACCAAAGCTTGTACGGTTAAAACCCCTTATGAACAACTATAAAAATGAAAGTATGTATTTAGTGCAAAGAAGTAAGTTTGGCTTTTTATGGTTCCCCCTTCTCTCAACTATTTTTGCTTCTTTTTTCCTAAGATGTGCGTCAATCAAAAAAATCTAAAAGCGTTTTCCCTCTAAAAATTAGGGAGTTGCTACCCGTTTCTCAACACAGCAGCTAAATATATTCCAATCCGAATTGAGCTTTAATTTTGAACTTTTTCTCAAAATAGACCAAAAATTTATTAAATTCTGAGCCGTTATTCGAAGTGCTTTCAAATGAGGAGTTACTATGGCTCAGAAAAAGACAGCCCAAGAGCTTTGGAAGGAAATAATTAAACCCGTGGTTCCAAGGTCCCACAAGCTCTATGAACTGTATTTTAAATATACTTTTATGGGGATTGAAAGAGGTCAGTGGCTGATTGCCACGCTCAAACGTTTTATTGATTTTAAAGGGAAGCGTGTTTTGGATGTGGGCTCGGGTTCGGGGGGGATATCTATAGCGTTTGCTAAGAATGATATAGAAATAGTTAATTTTGACGCAGATAGAAGATACACAGTTGTTTCACAAAGATGGGCGGAGGAAAACGAAGTAGAGCTTAACCAAATGCTTGCCAGCGGAGAAGAAATGCCATTTAAAGACGAATCATTTGATGTGATTATTTGCAGTGACGTCATAGAGCACTTGGAGAGACCTAAAAATTTGGTAAGAGAGGTAACCCGCCTCCTCAAAAATGGGGGACTAGTTTACTTAACATGCCCAAACAAAACGTCGCCCAGACTCATATGGGAAGACAACCACTACTTTCTGCCCCTAGTCGTATTATTACCAAGAAAATTAGCAGATGTTTACGTAAGGGCAACTGGCAGAGGCCAAAAAACCGAGGTAATCTTTCTACCTACATATTCAAAACTTGTAAAAATGTTCAGGAAAGCGGGAATAACTCTCTATTCATTTGAACTCGAGAATAAAATTAACGAGTTTAAAAAATCTTCACTATACGAGAAGGCTCCTGGCCTCGTGAACTTTTACAGTAAACATGTATACCTGAAATGGATAAGCCCCTTCTGGATATTTATCGGAAGAAAAGAGAAAATACCCGATAAATAGATTTAACCGCAAAAATTGAAAATTACCCTTTAGGTGAGAAGAAAAATGTCTAAAAAGAAGACCACAAGAGAACTATGGGACGAATTCGTGGGGCCGTTCCTCCCCCCAACACACTTACTTTATGCCCCCTACACCGAATACACCTTCAAAGGAATAGAAAGAGGGCAAGAAATAGTTAATTTACTAAGGCGCTTCACAAAATTGGAAAATAAAAGAGTTTTAGATCTTGGTCATGGTTCAGGGGGAATATCCATAGCCTTCGCGATGGGAGGCGCCCAAATAGTGGGCATAGACATAGAAAAAATGTATCCCCTAATAGCCCGCTCATGGGCTCAGGACAATAAGCAGGAAGTGAACCTCCTAAGAGCAAGCGGCCTAGATTTACCATTCAGGGATGAAACTTTTGACATAGTTTCATGCAACGATGTAATAGAACATGTAGAAGATGCAGAAAAATGCGTTAAAGAAATTAGTAGGGTGCTAAAACCTAGAGGATTAGTATACGTAACATGCCCCAACAGAATAGCCCCAATAATAGTAATGAGAGACGGGCACTACGCTCTACCCTTAGAATCGCTTCTCCCAAGAAAGCTAGCCGACATATATGTGAGAGCGATGGGTAGAGCTCAAAAAACATATGTGCCCTTCCAACCTACCTTCCCAAAAATGATTCACGTGTTCAAAAAGGAGGGGATAAAACTCTACTCTTTAGAGCTAAGCCTAAAAATTAAATCCTTTCACAACCCTCCACCAGGTGAGGCTGGAGGAAAAATAAAACAAAAAATATCCAAAATACTCCCCGGAATAGTCGACCTCTACGCAAAACACTTTTACCTAAAATGGATATGCCCCCTGTGGCGATTTGTTGGGATAAAAAATTAAAAAATATAAATGACTTCGCCTGGCTAATTTAGCAAATACCTATAGAAGGTGAATAGTGCGGATTTTCTCCTAAAACTGTAGAACCAGAAGAATAAAGGGGTGGTAGCGGGATGTGGATTCGAACCACAGATCTCAGGGTTATGAGCCAACCGCCCTTGCGGTATTCTCCTTAAGGTCTGCGGGATCTCCTGAGTGGGCTTCCTCTTCTCTCGAAGAGTTCATCTACCTTGGACTTGGACTCTCAAACTGAGAATCCATCTATCCCGCTAACAAGCGCACTCTTCCCGCTACTTTTTAGGTCAAGGAATCTTATACTTAGAGCTTTATTTAAATCTATCGTTACTTTTTGTATTCTGAAAAAACTCTTTTGTCTTTCCCCCACTATCAATTTTTCAATGAAGCTAAGCTATTTGGAGTTAGAGGAGGTAAAAAGGAGTTTTGGTGGGCCCAACGCGATTCGAACGCGCGCCTGCGACCCTTAAAGGAAGCATTCCTTTGAAGTCTTTCGGTTATCAGCCGAACGCTCTAACCAGGCTGAGCTATGGGCCCACCTGTTTTTGGGTTTATGCTTGAATGCCTTTGTGGCCTCTTACCTTTTTAGTGTAGCTGTGAGCTTTAGTGGATTTATTGATGTTGTTTTTTATTAAAAAGTCTTTCTCATACCTTTTTAAAGTAATTTATCTATCCTCAGTTTCCTATCATTGTGGAGTTTTTAAATTATCCTTTTTTGGAGCGGTTTGAAGATTAAAATAATTTCCGTTTTTATAGTAAAATTTGGGAAATTTATTTTTTTGGTGATATGGCTGGTGGGTTACCGCAAAAAAGACTAAGCAAAAGAGCCTCAACATACTTGCATGCTGCTCCTCGACCCAATTTTTTAAAAATTTTTTGAGCTATTGTCCCCGTCTCGCCTATTTTGTTTTTCATGCTTTAACTATTAGACAACTTCTCCCAAAAAATTTCCTCAAGAAAAAGCTTTATAGATATGGTGCAGATAGGATTTGTTATCCAGAAAAATTGTGCGTGGTATTCTCATTGCCCAGAAAAATTGTGCGTGAGCCTTCCACAGAAACGGGTTCTGAAATTTCCAAATCGCCCATTACAAAGCGGGCTGTTATTTACGGCCTCATTGTTGGCACCCTATATGTCTTTCTTGCAATCTATACCAGTTTAAAGACCGGCGTCACCTTCATAGCGGGCTCGGTTTTGGTAGGATACATTCTCCTATCACTCAGAGGAAAATACAACTCTCAGGAAAACGTAATAATCACCACCATAGCTGAGGGATCAATTCTAGTGGGCGTTGGCGTAATAGCCAGCTTACCTGCCATAGTTATCTACTCCTGGACAATTAGCCAGAGAAAACTTGACCCAGTATTCTACTTCATCAATTCCCTATTTGGAAATTTAAGCGGCAACATCTGGTACGATAGCCTAATTACCCCCGAGCTCCTAATTGCCATAGGCCTCTTTGCAGGAGTACTGGGACTATTTCTAGTGTTTCCCCTAAAAGAGCAATTGTTAAAATTACCATGGCCAGGAGCAGTCCCCGTTTACAGAACCATTGGGGGGCTAGGGGAGGTAGAGGAGGCAAAACGCGTACTTCTGAGAGGAATAGGAATGGGAGCAGCATACACGGGAATATTCACCGCTCTAGGTGTAGCCTTAAGGCAAAATATATTTCAATTACCCACGGTTCCGGTTTCCCCAAGTTGGCTAGCCGCACTTAACCCCTTCAAAACGTTGTGGTTAAGCACCCTGCCTCAGTGGCAGCAGACCCTCATTCAATGGTTGACATCTAGCCCCCTCCCCAACTTTCTAGGAATTGCAAACTCGCCACTCATAGGCGCCATAGGATACTTCGTAGGGTGGAAAAGAGCATTAGTAATTTTCGGGGGAGCTGTTTGGTCCATAATTGTATGGATTGTTTGGGAAGGCGGAAGCCGACTAGCAACCTACGGAACCCACTTCATGCTACCCATGATCTACTACACCTCCATGGGCGTTCTAATATCCTACATAACCTGGGAACTGGTCATAAAGAACCTCTTAAAATACCGCGAAGACCAGAAAAAAATGAAAGAACTCCGTGAACAATTAATTAAAGCGGCAGCCGAAGGAAAAATCGACGCCAAACAAGCCGCCCCCTACCTAGAAATAGAAAAAATGGGCAGATTAGCAAAAATCAAACAATCAACCACACTAGCCACCGCCAGATTCAAAGAAACAATACAAGTAGATAAGCGAAAACTACTCCCAATGATCATATCCGTAGCACTATTCGCTGCAGGCACCATGCTAATATTCAACACAAACAACCCCATAAGCCAAAACATTCTAGGAATCAAAGTCCTCGACATCCCCTGGTACCTAATTTTAGCCACCACCCCCCTACTCCCCTTCTCCGGATGGTGGCTCACAGTCGTCCTAGGAGAAGCAGGAATCGCAGCCAACTACCTAACAGACTCCATAGTCGTACCCGCAATCCTACTATTCTCAGTAAACCTCCCCAGCATCGTCATCTTCACCACAATACTCGGCACATGGCAACAATCAGCCGCAAGACTAATCGCAAGAGTCAGAGTAGGACGCGAACTAAAAGTAAAAGACAAACTAATCACAAAATCAATGCTAATAGGCATAGTTCCCGGCGCCTTCATATCCACATTCATCATAATGCTACTATACTCATACGGAGGATTCGGCACCGCCCAATTCCCCGCACCAGCAGCTGCAGTCACAGGACTATTCTTCATGAGCATGGTAGAGCTCAGAACCCTCTGGCTGGGAGGAGCAGGAGCAGGACTACCCACAACACCAACCGACCCCACAACCATCTGGATCCAATTCCTCTACGAACAATCCAAACCCTTCTACTTGCAAAGCTGGTTCATAGGGGGTGGCCAGAGTACAGGTGCAATCCCCATAGGCGCCGCAGTATTCTTCATAGCCGGATTCGCAATTGGACTAGCACTAGCTAAATATGACTGGTCCCCCATCTCCCTGGCAGTAGGCTTAATAATACCACCATACATAGCCACCACAATGTTCCTAGGAGGAATACTCAACTACTACGTCTACCGCAAACACAAAGCAAACAAAGAACAATACCAAAAAGAAGAAATGAAATACCAAAACACACTAGCAGGAGTCGCCACCGGCGACGGAGTAGCCCAAATACTCTGGATACTATCCACAATGTTCCTCCTCTAAAAAACAGCACCAAATTTAAAAACTACAAACACAGCCCCCCATCCAATACTCCGCTCCAAAACCATTTTATAATAGTAAAAATTCAACCTAAAACTAGCGTCCAATTTATACATTCAAACACACATTATTTCCCTCTTAGAAAAATGTTATATTTAGGACTGTTCTTACAAACTAGGAGACAACCAATTAACTGAAATGGTTGGAATTAGCAATGCCAAAAAATGAAGCTTCAGAACTATGTTTACGCACCCCCGAAGGGGTCGAAGCCCTAGTAATGATGGAAACAACAACAGGAAGCAACCCCGACGCCATAATAAAAGACATCCTACAAATACCAGGAGTAACCAGCATAAACGAAGTAAGCGGCGAATTCGACCTAGTAGCCATACTAAAAGCCAACACAATAGAACAACTAAACGGATACATAGACCTAATAAGAGAAACAAACGGCATCGACTCCACAGAAACACGAATCATCCTAAGCGAAATATACCTCAAAAACAAACAAGAACCCCCAAAGGACATCCAAACCATGGTCATGTTCATCTCAAGCACCGGATACCACACATCACAAGTCGCCCAAGCACTACTAAAAATCCCCGCAGTCAAAAAAGTCTACGAAATAAGCGGCAAACACGACATCGTCGCATTCCTAGGAACCAAAAACATCGCAGACCTAAACACAACCCTCGACGAAATGAGAAAAATCAAAGGCATCACAAAAACCACCACATACGTAATCCTAAAATAAAAAACCACAAAAAAATTCGAAAAACTAAAATACCACCACCCAACACTTCTAACATGAAAAGGTGGGCTCATAGCTCAGTGGAAGATTCCCAAAAAAGGGAAGCCAAGAGCGCCTGGTTTGCAGCCAGGAGGCCGCGGGTTCAAAACCCCAGAGAAAAACTCAAAAGGTGAAACTCCCGCTGAGTCCACCAAAATCCACCAAAAAAATTGACAGCCACCTCAAATCCTATCCTTCAAAAACCCACACGAAAAACTTAATTATTTTAAATGACACAACGGTTAAACACCGAAGAAGGGCGAGTAGTCTAGTGGCTATGACACCGCCTTGACGTGGCGGAGGTCGCAGGTTCAAAAGGTATAGTGCTTCAAATACTATATCTGGCAATCCTGCCTCGCCCACCAACCTCAGAAAAAACAAAAGATTTAATAAGTTGTGAAAAAAACTTGTTTTTGCCGTCGCCTAAATTCTCCCAGGTGCCGTCGTAACTATTCATAAAGAATAGCGATAAGCTTAGCCCGGGAGAGCGTCGGATGCTGTCAGAGTTCCTGGCAGAAGGCGAAACTGAAGATCCGATTGTCGCTGGATGCTGTCAGAGTTCCTGGCAGAAGGCGACTTCAAATCCGGCCGACGGCACCACCTAATAACCCCTAACTTTGTGTTTCTTCTATAAGTTCGTTTATAGATTTGGTTTTAATCAGAATTAGTCCTCTCTTGAAACACTCCTATCTTTACTCTCATTCCTACAGTTTAGTAAAAGTAGGTTTGGTGCGGCTGCCGGGATTTTCGGATAAAGGTCGTTTTCTTTTTTCTTTCGAACCCGGGTAACGAGCTTGGAAGGCTCGGGTCCTAAACCAGGCTAGACTACAGCCGCACTTTTGATACTTTTGATATTTTGCGTCTTGTACTAATACTTAAATTTTTCCTCGGACTGTTATGGCGCAATGTAATATGTATGTTTTTTGTGTGTGGGGGTATGTAATTTTTGTTGTGGTCTCTGTTTTGGGGGGGAGGCTTCCCAGGCCTCCTTTTCCAGGTTCCAGCCTTAAAATGATTTTTTGCGGGAGCATTTTTACATACCCCGCAAAGTTAAAAACCTACATAAGCTTCGCTTCTTAGACAAAGCATGAAAAATGTTTTTCATAGCAAATACATACTTGCTACTTTACACCGACTGGTTATACTGTTTGGGTGTGGGTTTGTTTGTGTTTTTAGGTGATGTTGAAGTAGATGGTTCGTGCTGTTTGGAGTATTTTTTCTTCTTTTGTTGTTTCTATTTTCATTTGTAGTCCGCCGAATGATGCGTGGTAGATGTGTTTGTCTTCTGTTTTTGTTTTTCGGCTTATTTTTCCTTCTAGGGCGATTTTGGTGTTTTTTGTTTCTAGGGGTTTGTCGCTGATTTGGATGTAGACTTTTTCGTTTTCTTTTAGGGGTGTTAGTTCTTTGGGTAGTTCTATTGTGATGTTTAGTTGGTCTTTTTCTGAGGTTAGTTGGTATTTTTGTATTTTGTTTAGGTCTGTGGGTTCTATTTTTGTGACTGTTAGTTCGGATTTGATGTCTGGCATTTTTATGGTACCTCTTTTTCTGGGTTTCTGTTTTTTAGGATATGTGTTTCTATTTGGGCTTTTTTATGGTTTGGGCTCAATAATATATTTGTTGTTGTGTTTTGTTTTATGTTGGTATGAAGGTTACTCCTGCTATGCTTAGTGCTCCGCCTAGTGTTACTGCTGCGATCCACCAGTAGAAGTAGTGTCTCCAGGCGTCTGGGTTTTCTTTGACTAGTTTGTTTGTGCCCCAGGATAGGCCCCAGAAGTATAGGGACATTATTAGTAGGGTGGAGGTTTCTGAGTTTAGGCTTACTCCCTCGATTAGCGTCATTGCCGCTAGGATGGCTATTAGGGTGGCTAGTGATCCCCAGCCGGTCCATTCTAGTATTGTTTTGAAGCGTTCGCGTGGGAGGTCTTCTGTGAATTCTTGTTGGTTTTCTGTTTCTTTTTTGGTCATTTTTATTCCTCGAGACTGGTGGGTAGTGTTTGTATTAAAAATTTTTCTTATATTTGTGTTTTTACTGTTTTTGTTAATTGTTTTTTTGTGTTTTTGGTGATTTTTATGTTTTGGTTATGGGGTGATGATTTTTATATTGGTTCCTGTTAGTTTATCTATTTTTTGTTCTAGTTTTTTGATGTGGTTTTCTATGCGGTTGGTGCTTTTTTGGTGTTCTGCTTCGATTCTGGATATTTCTGTGTTTAGGTCTTCTCTTTTTTGGTTGAGCTCTTCCATTATGGTTTCAAGGTGTTTCTGTTTCTGTGTTAATCCCTTCTCATTTATGCGTATTGTTAGTGTGTCTTTTTCGGAGGCTAGCTCTACGTATTTCTTTTTGAGGGGGGGTAAGATGTCTTCTTTGAAGATTCTGTTGATTTGTTCCATTGCCTTTTTTTGCCTGCTGCCTTTGAGGTCTAGCATTTCGGATGCTAGGACCTCGTTTAGTCGGGTGAGGAGGGATTTTATTTGGGAGCAGTTTTGGTCTTCGGAGAGGAAGGTGCTTAGGGGGGTGTCTAGATAGTTTCTTAAAGTTTGTCTCTGTTCTCCGCTGATGCTAACTGTTCCGTCGGCAACGAGTTTTTCCAGTTTTCTAAATGGTTTCTCTAGGGAGCGTAGCTCTCTCAGTATAGCTTCTTCCACCTGCTTTAATTCCTTTTCTACGTCTGTTATGTTTCTTACGAGGGTGGCTTCCCTAATCTCTTTTAGTTCGTTGTGTTTCGCTTCTTTGTCTTTTTCGAATTTGGTGAGTGTCTCGGATAATTTTGATTTCTGTTCTAGGAGGTCTTTTGCAATTTTTTGTTCTTTTTGTATTTCTTCAATTATGCTAAAAATTGAGTAGTAATCCTTAATGTGGGGGTGTTTTTTTGCTAGTAGCTTTTGCAGTTCTTGGTATTCTCCGCCCAACTTTTTGAGGTAAATGTCTATTTCGGCGATTTCTGCCTTGTAGTGGGGGGCCATTTTGGGCACCCATCTCTGACCATGCTCAGCAATTGTTTTTAGAGTCCTTTCCAGATTGTATTGTAAGGTTTCCAAGCTATTGTAGGTTATTTCGTTGGGAACCACAAAATTTTCAATTATGGGGGTCACCTTTTCCACGAAGCGATTGGCAGATTTCATTGCAATTTCGCTTACTCCCCTCTCATCCTTGCTTCCCAAGCGTTGGAAGGCGTCTTTCAAATCGCTTATGAGTTCAGCGATTTTGTCGCAGGATTTCTGTCCGTCCCGCTTAAATGCCTCCAATTTTTTACCCAAATTATCTTGCAACCAATCAGGTAACCTGTCTAATTGCACTTCTTCCATTGAAGGACCCTCCAGTCGCCCGCCGACAATATGCTTGCTTCAGCCTGTGATTATGCGACTTGACAAGTCTGCCTAATTAAGCGTAAACCCTTTTTTACTGCTATTTGTCTTATAGGCTCACCATTAACTTATTAGTAATTGTTGAAAAGGATTTTTATTTTTTTATTCCTTCTTGCCCCATAAAACCTTATTGGAAGGGGCACAACTAAATATGCTGATCATATTAATGTGGTTGCTTCGCTTCCCACGATTTTCGATGGCTTATCCTGCCGGAGGTTCCTATAAAAATTGCCGAATAGGGGGTGAAAGTATAATAAGATGGAATGATTTAAGATGTAAAAACAAACAATTTTTGGAGGATTTTGAATGGCTTGGGATGTGGTCATTGTAGGTGGCGGCGTTGCTGGTTTGTCTGCGGGTGCTATCCTTGCGAAGGATGGATTTAAAACACTGGTTTTGGAGGAGAAACTGAGAGTTGGAGGCAGGGGTAATTCATTCGAATATAAGAAGGGGTACATTGTTGACTTTGGCATTCATGCTTTAAGGCTTGCAGATAAGGGTGCTGCTGCAAGGGTTTTTGAGCGAATCGGCGAAAAATTGGAGATCGTTGAACCTGAGATACAAAAATTGTATTATAAGGATAGTTGGACGGATTTACCTCTCTCTGTTAACAAGCTTTCAACAACACCCATATTCACCCAAAAGGATAGGGAAGAGTTGGGACCGGCGCTCACACAGATGTTGACGCTTAAACCAGAAGAGTATTATGATGTCCCTGTTGAGAAGTGGGCAGAAGAAAATGTGAAGAGTGACAATCTTAAATGGTTTTTAAAAGACATTCTAACCAAACTACTTCTGGTTGCTGCAGATATGACGGTAACATCTACCGGAGAACTTTTCGATCTAGTTCAAATATTTGTCAAAACTGGTAAAGGGGCAGGATACGCTGTAGGCGGGTGGAAGACAATACTGGACAGGCTAACTGAAACCATAGAGGCTAACGGAGAAGTGAGGGTTGGAATTAAAGCGGAAAAAATTATTGTGAAGAATAATGAAGTCAAAGGGGTGTTAACGAGGGAAGAGACTATAGAAGCGAACAAAGTTATAGCGGCGTTTCCAGTTCAAAACTTGTTTAACTTGGTGGAGGAGAAAAACTTTCCGAGAGACTTTGTGGAGAAATCTAAGAATATTCTGCCAAGTCTGGGGATATCCATCGACTACGGATTCCATAAAAAGGTTTCTGAGTTCCACTCCTTCATGTGCTCTGATCCCTGGATGACCGCTACCTTCACCTCAAATATAGATCCAAGCGTTGCCCCACCAGGGGAGCAGCTGTTGACGGTTTTTTCGGTTCAGCCTCCCAGCATAATAAAGAATTTGGAAGCCGCAAAAAAGGAATTGCAAAGAATACAAAATACCATATACAAAATGTTTCCAGAGGCTAAAGGCAATGTGAAATGGGTGAGACCCATGATACTTGATATCGTAGATGGGGCGGCCCTAACTACAACTCAGTCCAGGGATAAAAGAGCAGATGCTGCAACCACGATAAAGGGTTTGTACCTTGCAGGAGACACGTGTAACGGGGAAGGCGCTGGAGGGGACATTGCCTTTAACTCTGCTAGAAGATGCGCCGAATACATTATAAAGAGTAGCTAAAAATCACCCCCTCTTTTTTATTTTGGTTGCTGGAGGTTTCAAGAGTAAAAATTAGTTTTTCACATGTTAGTCTAACCTTTTTTGAATCATATATGGTTTAAGTTCTCTGACCCAAGCTTCGTGGGCTGTATCAATATTATCGTAGAGGAGTATGTAGTCAAGGTACTTTAAGTGCTGTTTTATGCATAGTTTAACTGTATCATCTGGAATGTTATCAAATCCTTTTAGAATAAAGAGTGTTTTTAAAACCTCTAGTGGAGATTTCCAGTAGCGTTCTAAACAGATGACTTTGACATCGAAGATGGGGCTAAGTTTTCTCTTAATATTATTTACAAGTCCAGCGCAGATAAAAACAGAATTGTTATGTTTCGCACCTTTTTCTTGAAGGTTATTAACAATTTTTTCCTCCAAAAGTTTTGTGGTTTCTAACTCTTCTCTAAGTAGAGCACGCCACTCGTCTGGATTTATCTTTCCTGTTGCGCGTGATTTGAATTCCAGCAGAAGTTGCTGTTCAGCAAACCCCCTTAAACGTATGTGGTATTGGAAATCTTCGAATCCATAAATGTCAAAATCATGGTCGTGTCCGATTAAGGGTAATTTTTTGATTAGGGGTTCTAGCCTATATCTTAAAGAATTTGCAAAGGGATCTGATAATCCTGTCATACATATATAGTCGTTCCAAAGTTCCTCTTCACTTATAATTCCTAAGCGGTAAAGATTCAAACTTTCTCCAAGATTCTCTGGAAAACCCAAAAAGAGTGCGTCAAAGTCCATAGTTTCTAAAAGAATACTAGCGCGTTCAGTTGAGGACCTGAACCTGAAAGCTAGTATCATGTTGATGCGTGGCAATGTTTGCACCCCCATTTTCCCATTAGAATAGGATAGGGGGTTTATAGGGTTAATGTCTCCTTTTTTCAAGGGGCTATGTACTTGGTGGAGCGTATGTTTTCTTAAAAATTATGGTTTCTGTGAACCTAATAGTTTCTCCACTTCCTTCACTATTTTTGGAAGTATCTCTCCAGCTTTTCCTTCGATTAGATAATCAGAAACAATGCCGGTAAGTGGTGTGGGTTCCGCATTTATTTCAATTACTTTGGCGCCTTTAGTGTGATTAGATACTCTAGAATGGCTATAAAATCCGAAGAATCCCATACGGTAACCATCACGTTCCTTAGCAATTCGTGGTAACTCGGCGGCGGGATACACCACTGCAGATGTTCCAATCACTATCATGAGGTCACAGTTTCTAGCTTCTTCAAGCGCTCTGTCCAGAGCATATCTGGGTATTGGTTCTTCAAACAAGACTGCATCAGGTTTTAGTATACCTCCACACTTATCACATCTAGGAGGAAGTTCTCCATTGTTGGCTTTTTCCATCGCCAAATCGTGAGGGTATCGCTCTCCACAGGCTATGCACACAACTCTGCGAAGGTTACCGTGAAATTCTATGACGTCGGTATTTCCAGCAGCTTGATGTAAACCATCCACATTTTGAGTTATGATGCATCTCAGTTTGCCTAATTCTTCAAGTCTGGCGAGTGCCAGATGTGCAGGGTTCGGTTTTGGTTGTGAGGATAGGAAAAATTTGCCCAACTCTAAAGACATTTTCCAGTACTTTGCTGGATCCGATAGGAATTTTGAATAGGTAAAATCGTCGGGATTATATTTTTTCCACAAACCGTCGGTGCCTCTGAAGTCAGGTATTCCGCTCTCCGTTGAGATACCCGCTCCAGTTAAGACCACAATTCTCTGGGAGTTGAGGATATCCTTTGCAGCCTTTTTTATTTCTTCCTCGCTGTACAATTCTCTCCACTCCTTCATTTAAAATATATTTTGTTGAAGTATAGTAATTTATTATTTCTTAAAAATTTGTCCAACCTTAGAGAATCCTGATTCTAAATTATCCAATTTATTATTCGAAACGGGCTTTTATAGGATTACTTTTCCAATTTAGAACCTTGAAATGAAAAACTTCCGTGGAACCCGCATAACCGCTTGTCTTTCGCGAAAGGTTTAAATTGTTCATCAATTCTTTTGTCAATCCATAAATTTATACTCTTTGAAATGGAGTAAGCTCCTCTTTTAATCTCACTTTCAGATAAAGGTGAATAGGAGCAAAAAACATTTTAATAACCCTGAAAAAAACAATAGTTCCAGCTTTCAATAAAAACAAGAATCGTCGATTCCAATTACGAACTGCAAGTTGACTGAAGGGTTCAAGCAAGACACTTAACTAAATTACGAAAGTCTGTCATCACCTATTTGGGATGAGGAGAAATAAATGTCTAATGAATTAAGCTCCCGGAGTGGTGGCATTCGCAAAATTTGTCTTGCCAGTCATTCTTTTTATCCATATGTGGGGGGCGTTTCCTATTATCTTTATTATCTTTCTCAGGAATTTTTGAGGAGAAAATTTGAGGTTTACGAGGTGCACTTGGGTAAACCTTCCGCGCCCTCCGTTGAAGAAGTTGAGGGTGTGAAGGTGTACCGGGTGGGTTTAGGTGATAAGAAGGAGAGTTGGAATCGTTACTCCCTATTTAAGGAGAGACTTTATGAACAAATCCACGGATTAAGAGTTGAGGGAGAATGGAGTAGAGAGGGCTACAAAGAGTTTGTGAAATTTAACAAAGTTATGGCTTCAAAAATTAATCAAATATGTTCTAGTAAAAAAATTGATGTGGTCAATCCTCACGATTGGCAGCTGCACCTAACACCTGATTACCTTGATTTTTCTGTTCCCGTGGTTTATACTTGGCATGTTCCATTCACCAGTAATATGGGAGAGAAGTTAGGGAGGCAGGCAACCGCTAAACTGAAAAAATGTGACAAAGTTATTTTTTCAACCCAGGATTATCTAAATTATGCAAAGCTTTTAGGTGTCCCCGAAGAAAAACTGGTTTGCATTCACCCATTTATTGAACCAAGTAGATTTTATTTAGACGAGAAGGAAGGTTACAAATTCAAAAAGGAGAAGGGAATTCCCTTAGACTCAGAAATAATATTGTGTGTTGCAAGAATAGATCCAGTAAAAAGCCATGAAGAGCTTCTAAAAGCATTCTCTATAATTAAAAAGCAACATAGAAATGCTAAACTGGTTCTTGTGGGCAATGGCTCGTTAAGCGACAATGTTCTAGAAATTAGGGGACAAAGAAGAGCAAGTATCCAGAAACTAGTGGAAAAATTAGATTTGGGACGCGATACAATTTTTATGGGACATGTCCCCCACAAGGACATACCCAAAGTCTACAAAATGGCAGATGTGGTTGTTCTTCCCTCAAAGATGGAGGGGTTTGGTCTATCCATAACTGAAGCTATGGCTTCAGAAAGGCCCGTCGTCGCTTATAATGTGGGGGGAGTTGGCGTGCAGATTGAAAATGGTCGTAGTGGATTTCTTGTGGAAAAGGGAAACATTAATGAACTGGCGGCAAAAACTTCTGAACTACTCTCGGATAAAGAGCTCAAGAGGAAAATGGGGGAGAGAGCTAGGCAAATCGTTGAGGAAAAGTTTAATGTGAGAAAGGCTGTGGACAAGTATCTTAACGTGTACCAAGAAGCTATTGATGGGAGGTAAACTAATGAGAATATGCCTGCTAAGCTACAGAGGAAACATGTACTGTGGTGGTCAAGGAGTTTATCTCTACAACCTTTCGAAGGCATTGGCGGAGCTGGGAAACGAAGTTCATGTAATCGTGGGGCCCCCCTATCCTTATAAAATGAAGTGGGCTACAGTACACAAAATTAAAACTCCTAGATTTAACGAGCTAAATGGTGATAGGGTTACCTCAGAAAACTTATCGCTTTTGACATTTTACGAATATATGGCAGCAAAATTTGGAAACTTTCCAGAGATAATGAGTTTCAGCATTCGAGCTTTCTTCAAGATAAAAGAATTAATTAAAGATTACCAGTTCGACATTATTCACGATAATCAGTGTTTAGGCTACGGACTCCTACTAATGAAAGCTTTACATATTCCCTTAGTAGCTACGATACATCACCCTCTGCCAATCGATAGACAAATTGCAATGTATCTTTCTGAGGATGCCAAAACAAAGTTAAAACAGATACTATTCTACCCACAATTTATGCAGAAAATAGTGGCAAAGAGGATTAACAAAATAATAACTGTTTCAGAATTTTCGGCAAGAGAGATAGTTAAACACTTCAAAATACCCCGAGAAAGAATAAGTATAGTTCATAATGGCGTGGACACCGGATTATTCCACACAAGAGAAAAACCCAAGAAAGAGCTTGACGACGCATATGATGTAACCTTTGTTGGCAACTGTGAGAATCGGGTTAAGGGACTACCCCTCCTTCTCAAAACTTTGAGATATCTCAAAGATAATTTGAGAATGAATGTTAAGTTAACAATAGTTGATAAGTGGAAGGAGGAGGGTATTGCTCCGCCCCTAATAAAAAGATACGGCCTGGAAAACGACATAGTATTCACAGGCCCTCTAACCTTTGAAGAACTGTCGAAGCGCTACGCAACAACGGATCTAATAATAATTCCCTCACTTTTTGAAGGATTCTGCTTTCCAGCAGTTGAAGCCATGGCCTGCGGAACCCCTGTTGTAGCTTTTAAGGTAGGCGCCCTCCCACAAGTTGTAGATGATGGGAAGACGGGAATACTGGCAGAGCCTGGAGATTGGAGAGCTTTGGCAAAGGCAGCTGCGAAAATTTTGAGGGACAAAGAATTAAGGGAAAACATGGGAAAAGAGGGTAGAGAGAGGGCGGAAAAGCTTTTCACTTGGAGAAAAGCTGCAGAACAGGTACTAAAAATCTACAGGGAGACCATAGATGCTTACCGTTAAATTAAACCTTTTGCAAATTTTGGAAAATGACCTAGTTCTAGATGCTGGGTGTGGCTCCGGTCGACACACTATGGAAGGAAGCAAGTGGCATGATTCCAAATTTGTAGCTGTTGATAGTTCACTAAGTGAGCTAAAGAGATTGAAATATGTCCTTGATCTTATGGCTCAAAAGGGCGAATTAAAGGGAAATGTGGTTCTAATTGTTGGAGATGTTCTTCAGCTACCCTTTAAAGACGAGTCTTTTTCAAAAATAATTTGCACCGAAGTCTTAGAACACTTGTATAAAGATGTGAAGGGGATGAGGGAACTAGTGAGAGTTCTAAAAAACTACGAGGAAATGGCGGTCAGTGTACCAACGCCCTACACAGAGAGACTGTTCGGCAAAATTTCATATGAGTACTTCAGAACTCCCGGAGGCCATGTGAGAATTTATACCGAAAAAGAGTTGCTACAAAAACTGCAAAAAAGTGGTTTGAAAATATTATACGTGTGCCGTGAACACGCTTTCCACTCCGTTTTTTGGATGTTAAAATGCCTATCCGGCCTAAAAAACCAGAAAGCTTTAATTCCCGCCTTCTGGGAAAAAATACTAGTCTTCTCACTTCGTATCAAATTACTCAAAAAAATTGAAAATTTCTGGAATAATATCTGGCCAAAAAGTATAGTAGTATACACAAGAAAAGAAGTATAACCAGGTTCCATTGGAATCACAACATGCCGACACGCAAATCACTATGTTTGAGGAGTGACCTATTCAGGAGCTTCCCTCACTCCTACTCTATTTGGAGTTAAAGCTTATCAAAAATTATTTCCGAAACTGCAAATTTGAAAAATCATAAGTTAAGACTAATTAGTGGATGTGGGTTTGAGTAAATTTATGATGATTGTTTTTTAGGAGACGATGAAACCGGAATGGGTTCCTCAAGAAATAAAAAAATGGATGATAAAAATTTTTGGAAGGTTTGGTTTAGAGCAGTGCATAAAAGCTACACGCCGCATAGCCATATTGTGCAACAAATTCTTAGTCAACTTAACTATAATGTGGCAGGACTGAGAATTTTGGAGGTTGGCGCGGGGTCTGGTAGAGATAGCTGGCTTCTGTCAAAGTATGGGGCGCAATCCTACGCTTTAGATTATGCGACGGCGAAAATGATTCGGAAAAAGTTCTACTCTAATTATCTGCCGCTAATCTGCATTCAGGCTGATGGTGAGAATCTTCCCTTTAAGGATAACTCCTTTGATCTTGTGTTTTCTCAAGGCTTGATTGAGCATTTTAGGGAGCCTGAAAAACTAATTAAGGAGCAAATTCGTGTACTGAGAAAACAGGGATATCTGGTAATTGATGCTCCTCAAACTTATTCACTGTATAACGTCTATAAAACTGCCCTGCTTTATTTTGATAATTGGCCGATGGTTTGGGAGAGAAGTTACTCTGTTCAAGATATGAAAAAAATTGGTAAGAAATACTCTCTAAAATTGGTGAAGCTTTCGGGATGGGATGTCTGGCCTCTATTTATCCGGAACCTGCACAAAATGAAGATTAGGAAAAGAAGCCTTTTCCCCAGAAAAATTAGACAGTTTGTGGAAACTCAATGGAGAAAGTTTGAAGGCTCGAAACCCGCAGCTTACACTGCGATGAATATAACAGCTATATTCCAAAAAGTATAATTAGAAGCTACGATACTTTAAATATCTGTCATTTTTTCATTAGGTTAATAGTTTGTTTTGGGGTGTGCAAATTGGGTGATATTAAAAAATTTTTCAAGAACTATATTGATGCGGCAGATGTTTATAGCCCAGGAGGAATTTTAAGGGTTCTTTACCAGCAACGTCAAGACTGGATAAGAATGATGTCTAATGAAAGCCCCTTTGAGCCTTCTCCTAGGGTGGTAGAGGCGGTTGAAGAGGCCGTTCACAAAGCAGGTTGGTACTATGATTCAGATTTTACAGACCTTAGAGAAGCTTTAGCGAATTACACAGGGTTTGATAAAGAGAGAATTTTAGTTGGAAATGGTAGTACAGAGATTCTGGACATGATTTTTAGGGGGTTCATTAATCCGGGCGATGAGGTGATTCTTTCAGATCCCACCTACCCCCTTTACCCCATAAGGATACATGTTGCAGGGGGTAAAAGTGTTGTAGTTCCCAAAACTCTTCCAAACTATTATTGGGATGTTAAGGGAATAATTAAAGCCATAACACCCAGAACCAAACTTGTCGTTATAGATAGTCCCTGCAATCCTGTAGGCAACACGATAGCTGAAAAAGATATAAGGGAGATCCTGGGGCAAGATGTTCTCGTGGTTCTAGATGAGGCTTACGGTGAATTCGCGGATAAACAATTGACTCATCTTGCCAGAGAATATGAGAATATAATAATTACCAGAACGCTCTCTAAAGCATTCGGTCTAGCAGCTCTGAGAATTGGCTACACAATTGCAACGCCGGAAATAATAAATTATTTAACAAAAATAAAAATTCCATTTAATGTAAATTACATCGCAGTTCAGGCAGCCATAGCCGCACTAAGCGATAAGGAATATCTAAAAAAAGTGAGAAATGAAATAGTAAAAGGCAGAGAATACCTTTACAAGGAAATCTCGGCCATCAATGGGTTAAAGGCGTTCCCTTCACAGGCAAACTTCCTCCTAGTAAAAATTACGAAACCTAATGTTACGGGAACAGACCTAGAATGGAAGCTTGCGGACAAACAGGTACTGACAAGAAAATACTCTGGAAAAGCGGGGCTCGAAGGAGAATACATACGAATAACTGTGCGCAGCATGGAAGAAAATCGTAAATGTGTAGAGGCGCTCCGAGAAATAATGAGGGAACAGTAGCTTACAAATCTACATAGTTTCTAAACCCAAAAAAAGGTTTCAAAACCCTACTTTTCGATATTTCAAAGGGATGGATTTACCTTTTAGAGAATCGTTTCAGTATTTGCCCGTACTGTGCTAGATATGCCAAGGCCTTTGCTCCTCTTTCTGGAGTAGGATATACAGGTATTCCCCCCTTTTCTAGCTTGGCTGCATCTTCTTTACATGCATTTTGGGGGCCGTTTAAAACTGCTACTATGGGCTTACCGTACCTCTTACTAAACTCCACTAGTTCCTCAGAGGGAAATCCCATCATTGGAAAATATAATTGAAAGTATATGAGGGCGTCAATGTTCTTGTCTTCGAGAGCCAATTTTGCAGCTTCCGCTCTGCCCCAAGGAAGGGGCGCAAAGGCCAAATCAACGGGATTAGTTCTAATAGTATAGGGGGGTAGGAGCTTCTCAAACTTTTTATTGGTTTCCTCTGTAAATGTGGGTACTGTTAGCCCGTTCATGGCACAAAAGTCAATAAGTACCAGACCAGCCCCTGCTTGTTGGCTAAGGACAGCGACTCTGTTACCGGCGGGGACCGGTTGGAGCGCCAACGCTTTAGCTGCGTCTAAAAGCTCAATTGGGCTTTCAACCTGTATGACCCCTGCCTGTTTAAACATAGCGCTATACAGTTTATAATCTCCAGCTAGAGCTCCAGTGTGTGAGTAGGCGGCCTTGTTTATATCCGTTTTTCCCACCTTATAAGCCACTATTGGTTTTTCTTTTACTACTCTTCGAGCTATCTCAAGAAAAGACCTTGGGTTGCTGAGCCCTTCTATGTGTAGAGCTATTACATCAGTTTCATCATCGTACATTAAGTACTCTAAAATTTCTGGGAAGTCAACGTTAACTCGATTGCCTAAACTAGCTATTTTACTTATACCGATGTTCTCATCTAGAGCCATGTTTCCTAGTATCGATGAGATCCCTCCACTCTGACAAAAAACCGCTATGTTTCCTTTCCTCAAACATGTGAATAAGGGATTAAATGAGGCGTTCAAACCTCTGTGGATATTTGCGAAGCCAATTGTGTTAGGGCCGATTATCTTAATGCCTGCTTCGTCTGCGATGGACTTTATCTCCCTCTGAAGTTTTTCTCCCTCTTCGCCGATCTCTTTGAAGAGGGCAGTGATTATGGAAGCTCCCTTCACTCCTTTCTTGGCACACTCCCTCAGTATGCCTGGTACTAGTTTGGCTGGAACAACTATAACCGCTAAGTCAACATCTTCTGGAACATCGCTGATTGAGGGGTAAACTTTTCTTCCTTCCAGCTCCTTAAAGTGTGGATTAACTAGAAACACTTTCCCATTGTAATTTAACATGGAAAACATAGCATAGTAGCCGAGTTTTGTAAAATCGGAGGTTGCACCAATCACAGCCACTGAGTCAGCATAAAAAAGCTTCCTATAATCTTCAACGATTTTATTCTTCATGGCGGCCATCTCCAACTAAAAATCAAGTTTTTAGCGTTTTGATCAAAAGGCTTACGGGAATAAGTAAATGAAACTCAATTTCCTTGTATAGCTAGTTTAGAGTCTTGAGGCAAATTTAGCGCCAGAACCTATTAGACTAGATATTCACAGAAAAATATTGTTCCCCCTTTTTTATTTTTCCCCAAAATAAATTATTTATTTTGAGCATCTTAAAATACCCCCCCATGGCTACGCTCACCCTCTTAATAGGCTGTAGAATTCCAATTTGCCTTTTATACAACGTTAATTGGGTTTTTGGCGCGATTTTGTTTTTTCATTACAATTCATTTCTCTTGATAAAGCCTTTAACCTCTCACTACTATTATCTGGAAATTTTCAATCGATTAATAGCACATATTAAAAATTGTGGATTCACAAAAGAGCCCGCAAAAACAGAATTTTAAAAATAATCAATCTTACAGTAAAGGCGTCCCGCATTGCTTCTACAGGGTTTCGTTAAAATACAAATCGATAAATAAAGATTTAATGTGAGGAGCATTCACATATTTACTGGTAAGGCTGTGGATGGCTATGATTGAGGTTGAAGTAAAGTGTCCCATAGATGATCCTAAGGGTATCGTTAAAAAATTGGTTCAAGAGTTTGGTGCAAAATATGTAAAGACGGTTTTTCAGAAGGATGTCTACTTGCAACATCCTTCAAGGAATTTTGCGGAAACCGATGAAGCGTTAAGATTGCGCGCATCACAGGAGGGTACTCAATTAACTTATAAGGGTCCAAAAATAGATTCCCTATCAAAAACTAGGGAAGAGTTATCTGTTTATGTGGACAATTTTGAGACCATTCTGAATATTTTCCAAAGAATAGGGATTATCCCATTAGCTTGGGTGGTTAAATCTAGAGAGATGTTTGACATAAATGGAAAAGTGGTTGCTTCTATTGATTATGTGCAGGATTTAGGTAACTTCTTAGAGTTAGAGTCTGATATTGAAGATTTTAACCAAATCGAAGCCAAAAGAGAAGAATTATTATCCATACTGGAAAAATTGGGGTTATCAAGAGAAAATACCGAAAGAAGATCCTATCTAGAACTCATAGTTGCTAGGCTACGAGGAACCTAAACTGCAATTTTAATTATGGGTCCCCTTTTAATCTCTCCGCAGAGTTGCAAAATCGTTGATGAGATAGCCCCTGATTCTAGGTTGTGGGGGTATCAAATTTTTGGTTCGATGTTCAAGTTTTGGGCTCTTTTTTTGGGCAATCTTAGAAACAATTGTGCATTAATAATTGGAGGGGGCTTGAGATTGCCGAGGAACTTGCATAATCTGCAGAAAATGTTTTTATTTAAATCTTTTAATGTCTACGTTACATTTAAATTGTTAAACTCTTTAGAGGAAACTGGATGCCTATTTTGTTTCTCAAATTAAAGGGAAGGAATGTTTAATGTGTCTAGCAATTCCGGCAAAAGTGCTTGAAATCTGTGGCGAAAAGGCCATTGTTGATTTTGGGGGTGTAAAGAGAGAGGCTTGGATAACTCTTGTTGATAATGTAAAGGTGGGTGACTACCTTATAATTCATACTGGTTATGCCATTCAAAGATTAGACGAAAAAGAAGCTGTAGAAACACTAAAACTATTTAAAGAGTTTGAAACTCTAAAGTGAACAACGATTTTTCAAATAGGGAAGTCCAGTCTAAACTTGATAGTGGAAGGAGTGCAAGAATTTTACATATTTTGAGCGTGTAGGGTGGATTTATACCAATCGATTGTTTTCTTTAGTCCTTCCCTTAAAGTTACTTTGGGTTTATAGCCCAATATTTTTTTAGCCTTTGTGATGTCTGGTACTCTTCTCAAAATGTCTTCGTAACTTTCTCCGTAGAATTCACTGTAGGGGACGTGTTTTGCTTTAATTTTCTTTGAACTATCCATTAGTTCCAGTATGGTGTCGGCTAGTTGGTTAATGGTTACCTCTTCATCGTTTCCTATATTGAAAATTTCTCCGACGCTTTTTTCATTTTCTAGTGTGAGGAGTGTACCGTTTATGATATCTGTTATATATGTGAAGGATCTCGTCTGTTTTCCGTCCCCATGCACCAGTGGGGGGCTATTACTAAGAATTCTTTTTATGAAGATAGGTATTACCGCGCCGTAGTCACTTGATTCTTGTCTTGGTCCGTAAGCATTAAAGTATCTAACTATTGTTACTGGCAGTCCCTTTTGGTAATTATATGCGAGTAACATGTGCTCATCTAAAGCCTTTGTTGTTGAGTAGCACCACCTAAAAATATTGGTGGGGCCGAGGACCCTATCTGCGTTTTCGCTTAGCGGAACATTAATGTTTTTACCGTACACTTCACTGGTTGACGCTAGCAAGAAAAGTTCAACATGGTTTTTTAATGCCGCTTCCACAACGTTGTGTGTGCCAAACGTGTTTGTTAATATCACGCCTAATGGGTTATCCACATATTTTTTTACACCCACAACTGCGGCTTCGTGAATTATAATATTAGCATTCTTGGCGGCTTTTTCAACCATTTTTTTGTCCAAAATACTGCCCTTAATAAATCTGAAATTCTTTTTCTTTAAATGTTCACTAACATAATGAATGTTCCCACTACTTAGGTCGTCTAGCACCACAATCTCATTTCCGTTTATTAAGCTATCCACCAGATGGGAGCCAATGAATCCAGCGCCGCCGGTAATCAATATTCTCTTACCGGAAATCACTCCTCTCACCACTTCCAACACCTTAAGACACCAATAAAACTGTGAAGTAACATGCCTCCGTTGCCTTTTTTTGACTGAATCTAGGAACCGCTATTAAAATTTAAATATAGCGACAAGTTAAGTGTTCCCCCAAATGTTTAATGGATGATTTTTGTGTCCACCTGTTTAGCAAGTTATGCACTGTTCTGGAGTCTTCCGCTCTCAGAAAATAAGGTAAAATGGGAAATCCATATTAATAGAATATGGACTTAAGTGAAAATGTAATCTTTTATTTTAGGGGGACGTACATACTGCTTTTTGTGGCGCCTATTCCGGGGCTTCCATGGACTACCCGTTTACAGGTGGGTGAATATTCTCCTAAATAGTGGCCTATCATCTCCGGCTCAACCTTTATTTCAATAAATGTTTTCCCATTGTGGACTGCAACGTCTAAACCCACCATTTCGGGCAAGATAACCATATCTCTGTTATGGGTACGCACAACTACCTTTTTTCCCTTTCTCTGCGCTCTTTTTGCCTTCCTTAGTTTCTCTAGTAATTTTTTTTGGCGAGGTGGGAGTCCTCTCAGTAGGCTCCTTCTCTGACGTGATGGCAACAGTTTTATGAACTCGTCCATTGGCATCCTTTGAAGTTCCTCCAGAGAGTATCCGCGATAAGTAAACTTTTTAACCATAATATTCAACCCTAGTTTTACTTTTGAAGCTATAACTTCAAGTTAAAATGGTTAAATTTAAAGTTTTCCCAGAACGAAAAGGGCGATGTAGAATTGCACGGCTTTTTCAATGTTTTCTGAAAAGGAGTTCTGCCTGTTTTTTCCTCCCCCTCTTCTTTTTTCTTGACCCC
>JAHAWU010000032.1 GCA_018383815.1 Candidatus Jordarchaeia archaeon
GAGGTAAGTTTGCTGGCTGAAAAAGGAAGTGGGGTGAGAAACGAACACATCACCCAGTCAAATAGCTGAAAACCCTCTCAATATCCAAATCTTCCGAACATTATTGGCTTAGGGCCCCCCCACCCTGACAAGCTCTTCCATCCTCTTCTTCAGCCACTTGTTCTGGCTCTGGCTGATTATTTCCTCTATGGTCTTTCCGTTTATGAGGCCCTCAAGGATCTCCATCCCCGCCTTTCCAAAGATGTCGCTGAGCCGGGAGCCCAGCCTTATGTTAACCCTCTCAAGAATCCTGTGGCACTGGTTCTTAAAATCCGCTCTGGTTTGAACAAGCTTAACCCGAAGCCGGGTGAGCCCCCTCAGCTCCCGGATTCTTCTCTCCGGAACATAGCTGGGCTTAAGGAGCCCACACCTCAGAAGCTGAGCCAGCCACTCCGGGTCACTCACGTCGGTCTTTCGACCCGGGGTCCTCTTAACTTCACGGGCGTTTACCAGCACTACCTTAAACCCGGCCTCCTCCAGAGCCGAGTACAGTGGAATCCAGAAAACCCCGGAGGACTCTATAGCCACATACTGGCATTTATTCTCCCTGAGCCAAGCTATGAGGCCGTTGACATCCTCCAAATTGTTTTCGAAGCTTCTAGTCTCCTTCTGGGTGTCGCTGTCGATGGTTGCTAAGTGCATGTCCTTATGGACATCAACACCACAACCTTTATCTAACATAAACTGCACCTCCTATTGTTGGAGGCGCCGGAGACGCCCCTCAAAGGTCATCGGCGACAATTTGCCATGCGGGCTCCAAGGCCCAATTTGTCTAGCCGTCAAGAGGGGCGAAGACCAGTTTGCCATACTAAAGGGGGTCAAGACCTCCAAAAACACATCGGTCTTCCACCGGCGCCCACAGCACTGTTAAGAGGCGGGAGAACAAGAAAAGATTTTTCATTTTTCTGTCTAAAACGCTCTAGCGTATGAACGTTTGCCATGAAAAACTTTATCTGAAACGCTTTCAGCGTATGTTGGTTTACTAAAATTGTAAAACATGATATATACATTATTTCGAGGAGTTGGTTTATAGAAGAAGGAAGATAACAAGAAAAGAAGGATAGAACATGCAGTTTAAAAATGAATTTCTGGAGATTAAGAAGAGCAAACCCTTCTACAAAATTGATGATAAAACCTACATGATATTTCAAGACAAGACTGCTGTAAATTTTAATTCTTGCAACTGTTACCTAATCAAAAATGATAATAAAACGGTCGTGATTGATCCGGGCTGCTCCCGAAATAATTTAATCCAAACACTGAAAGAGATTAAAGTCGAAATTAAAGATGTCAAAAGTATTATCCTAACACATTCACATTCCGATCACTATGTACTGGTCAATTACTTGAAAGAAAAGGCGCAATCCGAAGTTTATATTCATCATTCAGATAGTGAATTATTGGAGGATACAAGCAAATACTTTGATTCTTTGTTTGATAGATCATTCATTAAATCACGCCCAAAATTTAAGGAGTTATACCAAATACTTGAATATTTTTCAAATCAAGAGAAATATGAGGTCTCCGAAACAAATTTTTACTTAAACCCGGCTATAAAGAGTGTTTTCGACACTTGGAATATTTACAGCATAAAGGCTGACCATGAATTTAAAGATAATAACACCCTACCAGGGAATCTTAAGGTAATTCATTTACCAGGACATACAGCAGGTCACTGTGGACTGTTACATCCCGATCATTCAATCATTTTTAGTGCAGATATCGATTTTAATAAGCGAGGTCCAGTTGTATCTAGTAAATATGCAAACATTAATAATTATAAAAAATCTATCAACAAATTAATCAGAATAGTTCGAAACCATAAAATCAAACATCTCTTCCCCGGACATTGGAATCCAATATTTTCCAACTTGGAAACAAGTCTCAAACAGTTTTACCGTGAATTCGAGATTAGACAAGAAAAAATCCTGGAAATATTAGCTCAAAAAGAAAAAATGACCGTCGACGAAATAACCGCTGAAACTTATAAAGAATTTATAAAAAATTTCGTCGACTTAATTGATGATACCACTAAAGATTCACTGCTAGTTGCAGAGGCAGCTGAACTAATGACGAACAGAAATTATTTAACAGAACTAGAAAGATTAAAACTGGTAAAACAGGTTTTTCTAAAAAATCAAGAATACTGGAAATTAGCTTAACCTTTACACTATAAAAATTGTTCTGAACAAAAATTGTGGCTTCCCATCTGGATAACTAATTTTTAAAAATTTACCAAAAGGTTTTTTATATAAAGAAATAAAAAAATAACATCAGATAGCGGAGGGATTAAAATGATAAAAACAAAACTCACAGAAATGCTGGGAATAAAACACCCCATAATACAAGCACCAATGGGACCTTTTTATACAACCAAGCTTGCAGCAGCGGTGACAAACGCGGGAGCACTCGGAATAATATCGCACACAAACCTCTACGGCAAAGATCCCGTGAAAGAGATGGAAGAAAACGTTAAGTGGGTCACAGAAAATAGTGAAGGACCCTTCGGAGTAAATATCAGAGTTGCCAGACTACAAATAGACGCCCCAGAATTAATCAAACTGGTAATAAGATTAAGAAAAGAAAATTCCGAGCTAAGAGAGCGACTAAAAGTAGTAATAACCTCTGCCGGAAACCCTAGACCACCGGCCACAGAATTTAAAGCCCACGATCCCGAACTAATACACTTCCATGTGGCTCCAACCCTCTATCACGCCCTGAAAGTAGACTCACTGTGTGACGGCATAATAGCCACCGGCTACGAGGGAGGGGGACATCAGAGCTATGAGGGAGTAAACACTTCGGTTCTTGTTCCTGAGGTGGTTGAAAAATGCAAGAAGCCCGTAGTAGCTTGTGGAGGCTTCTTTAATGGACGAGGTCTCGCCGCCGCCCTGGCTATGGGTGCGGTGGGTATTCAGATGGGTACCCGCTTTATAGCGACTAAGGAGTGTGAATTTCACCAGAATTATAAAGAGTTCATTGTGAGGTCGAAGGATGCCGACACGGTTGTTACCCAAGGAATGCTAGGACCCATTAGGCTACTTAAGAACAAGTATACGGAAGAACACAAAGAGATTTTGACCAAGGAGGAAAAAATCGAGTTGGAGCAGAAACTGGACTGGGAGAAGCTTATCGAGGATCAAAAGAAATATGAGCTGGTGTACCAGGGGGAGATTGAGAGGGGTCCGGTACTCTGCGGACAGTCCTGTGGTGGGGTTGAGGACATTCCAACAGTGAAGGAAGTTATTGAGAGAACAGTCAAGGAAGCAGAGGAAATACTTAAGGGAATCGGAAAACTTGTGGTGTAATGGCATTGAATTGGGCTTCCCAGTTCACTTTTCAACATCTTGTCTCGCGATGATTGGCGACGTGTCTATAATTGTCAACGGTTAAATTTTTTATAACATCCTTATATTGTGAATGCGATTTATATAAAAGTAAACCCGACTTTTTGGAGGAAACTTGCATGGGCAAAAAGCTTCTTGTTACGGGTATGGACTTTCTTCTGGATTGGGTTAAGCAGCACATAAAGAGCGCAGAAATCGTTTGTACATCTAATGTTTCGGAGGAGAATCTATGCCGGATGGTTAAGGATGCTGATGGCATACTGTATATGCAAGCCCTGAGTTATCCCATTACCCGAAAAGTTATTGAGTGTGGTAAAAAGTTGAAGTTTATAAGTTCGGCGGGTGTGGGGTATGAGCGCATCGATGTTCAAGCCGCTACTGATAATGGGGTGGTGGTGATGAATATGCCTGTGGGTACCACTGTGTCTGTGGCGGAACACACCGTAGCTTTAATCCTGGCGTGTGCGAAGAATCTGGTCAAGGCCCACGAAAACGTGGTTAAGGGAGGATGGAGACTCCTAGCCATGGGTGTTGAACTGTGGAATAAGACTCTGGGAATAATTGGCTTTGGCAGGATAGGTAGAGAAGTAGCTAAAAGGATGAAGGGATTTGAAATGAATATCTTAGTGTACGACCCATACGTGAAGGAGGACGAAATTCGAAATATGGGGGGCAGAAAAGTGGACTTGGAAACGCTACTTAGGGAGTCGGACATAGTTTCAATCCACTCGCCCCTAACCAAAGAAACTGAGGGACTAATAGGCGAGGAGGAACTGAGACTAATGAAGCCAACAGCTATCTTGATAAATACCGCCAGGGGAGAACTAGTGGATGAAGATGCGCTTATTAAGGCTTTGAAGGAGAGGCGGATAAGCTATGCGGGTCTGGATGTTTTTCGGCAGGAACCCATAAACAAGGATAATCCCCTACTCGCCTTGGACAATGTGGTTCTGACGCCACATATGGCGGTTCAAACACTGGACGCTGTGATTAGAATGATGAATCAAAACGGTATTCAAGTCGAAAAAGCGTTAAATGGAATTTATGAAAATGTGGTAAACCCTGAGGTTTTAACCAAATTGAAGAAATAATTTGGAGGCACGAGTAGATGAGTTTAGAGGTTGGACTGGACGCCCCTGGAAAAAAGGTTCTCTTGATGGGAAACGAAGCGGTGGCCAGGGGAGCACTGGAAGGAAATTGTCAGTTTGCCGCTTCCTATCCTGGAACGCCTGCTTCGGAAATATTGGAGACTATGGCTCGTTTGGCAAAGGACTTTGAAATATACGCTCAATGGTCAACAAATGAGGCGGCTGCTTTCTGGGCTGGAGCTGGAGCCACTTACTGCGGCTTAAGATCCATGGTTTCGGCGAAGCATCATGGAGTAGCGTGGATGACTGATCAACTTATCCACATTTCTCACTGGCAAATTGGTAAAGGCGGACTCGTCATAGTCATTGGAGACGACCCGAAGGGGCATAGTTCAGCTAACGAGTACGATTCTAGGAATCTGGCGTCTAGAGTTTTTGAGATTCCCATTTTGGAGCCTGCAGACCCTCAAGAATCCAAAGAGTTCACCAAAATAGCGTTCGACTTTTCCGAAAAACTAAAACTCCCCATATATGTTAGGATGACCACCAGAGTGTGCCACGCAAGTGGGGATGTGCTTCTGGGAGAGATTCCCAAAGAAAAGAGAGTTCCCAGCTATTATCCCACATTCTTTGAGTTGGGAATGGAAATGCTCATGGCAAAGGGATGGGTGGATGTATCTTACCTACACGAAAGACTGCACACAAAAAAGCTAAAAGAAGCCTCCGAAATATCAGAAAACTTTCCAGGCAACAAATTGGAAATAAGCGGAGATGAGGAGATAGGGATAATTGCATCTGGAGTTTGTCGCCACTACGTAGAAGAGGCTATGGACAAGCTCGGAGTTAAAGCAGCATTCCTACATTTGGGAATGTCCTTTCCCCTACCAAAGGAGAAGACGGTCAAACTCCTAAAATCCGTTAATAAAGTAATAGTTTTTGAGGAGACAGACCCAGTTATAGAAACCGAAGTTAGAGCGCTGGCAAAGGACGAATATTTGGGTGTCGAAATATTGGGAAAAAGGAATGCGTTTACTCCCATCTCTGGCGAATTGAATCCCTTGGATGTTATGGTTATGCTTTCAAAAGCCTATGGTAAACCTCTCCCAACAGTTCCGGAAAGGAAGGAACTTAGGGAAATGATTAAGCCCTATGAGGGAATGAGGAGAATAGTTTTGTGTGCCGGATGTCCCCATAGAGCATCCGCATACGCAGTGAAGCTGGCGGCCAAAACCTTCAAAGGAGGATCCTACATCGGAATAGGGGACATTGGTTGCTATGGTATGATGGGGCCTCCGCCCCTAATGGCCTTCACCCTAACCAACTGTATGGGGGGGAGCATAGGACTAGCAAATGGGATAGCTAAAACCGGAATAGACCAACCAGTGGTAGCATTCATAGGGGACTCCACATTCTACCATGCAGGTATACCTCCTCTCATTAATGCCACCTTCAATAACGCCAAATTCACCACAATTGTTCTAGATAACCAAGTAACTGCCTTGACTGGCTTTCAACCCCACCCCGGATCCGGATTCACCGCTACGGGCGATAAAACTAAGCCGGTGAAAATAGAGGATATAGCAAGGGCATGCGGAATAGAGTTTGTAGAAGTGGTGGATCCATATAATATCAAAAAGGCGGCTGAAGTCATTAAGGCTGCTTTTGAGCATTCTGGAGCATCCCTTGTAATATGCAGGAGACTGTGCTCAACAGAGGCCCTAAGAAGGAGGAGAAGCGAAGGATTACCGCCACCAAAGCCCTTCATGGTAGACCCAGATCTGTGTAATGGGTGCAAAATATGTATAAATGAGTTTGGTTGTCCAGCGATGATCTGGGATGAGAAGACAAAGAAGGTATCAATAGATGAAACTCTGTGCATAGGTTGTGCGGTCTGCACCCAGGTGTGCCCAGAAAAAGCACCAAAAGCAGTTAAGGAGTGAAAAGGTAATGAAGAAAAACTTTGACATACTAATAGCAGGAGTAGGGGGACAGGGAGGAGTTCTAACCTCCAGAATAATAGGAGACGCAGCAATTGAGGCAGGTTACCACGTAACTGTGGGCGAAACATTTGGAGCCAGCCAAAGAGGGGGCTCTGTCATCACCCACATTCGACTGGGGAAGGAAAGAATTTACGGTCCGCTCATACCCGAGGCCAGTGGCGACGCAGTGATCGGGTTGGAGCCACTTGAATCTCTTAAATGTGCGGTGAAGTTCCTTAAATCTAACGGGATAATTGTGACCAATGAGCGGCCAGTACTGCCACCGGACAAAAACTATCCAGAGCTGAATAAAATATTTGAATCCGCGAGGAAAATTCCCGCACAACTGTTCTCACTTGATAGCATCAAGCTGGCTAAAGGAGCAGGGGACATACTATCGTCAAACATTGTTATGATTGGCGCAGCCTATGCGGTAGGGGCGCTCCCCATAGAAGAGGAATATTTGAAGAACTCCATCCGAAGTAAGCTCCCCAAGGCAGTCGACTTGAACCTTAGGGCATTTGAGTTAGGGAAAAAGGCGATGGAGAAGAAGTGATGTCCGAAGAAAACCGGATCGTCCAGCAACTCACTCCTCTTTTTAAACCCTCTTCTGTTGCCATAATTGGAGCCTCCGCCACTCCCATGAAGTTCCCCACCTGGATCACATCCACCGCCCTAAAAAGCAGTTTCCAGGGCAGAATATATCTTGTGAATCCCAAAACCAAAGAAATCTTGGGAATAAAAACCTACCCCCGCATATTAGACATAAAGGATAACGTGGATCTGGCGGCAATAATATTACCCGCAGAACTAATCCCAGGCGTGATGGAGGAATGCGTAGAGAAGGGTGTTAAAGCTGCTATTATATTTTCTTCGGGTTTCAGAGAAATTGGAGAAAAGGGAATAAAAAGAGAAGAGGAAGTACTCAGAATAGCTAGAAGAGGGAACATTAGGCTGGTTGGCCCCAACTGCATGGGAATATACAGCTCAGAAGTAAATCTTACCCTATCCATAATTTCATTTAGGGAGAAGGGGGAGATTGCATTCATAACTCAGAGCGGCGGCTACGGTATTGAGATATGCTCCTCGGCTATGTCTAGAGGCATAAATTTTAGCAAGTTCATAAGCGTGGGCGACAAAATAGACATCCAAGATTACGAGTACCTAGAGTACCTTTACCAAGACCCGGACACCAGGGCCATAATGATGTACATAGAGGGAATAGAGAAGGGCAGGGAATTCCTAAACACTGCAAAAAAGGTAACTCGAAGGAAACCCATATTCGTAATAAAAATTGGAAGAACAATAGAGGGCAGCAGAGCCGCAAGCTCCCACACCGGAGCACTAGCAGGAAAAGACGCCCTATACGACGCAGTCTTCAAGCAGAGCGGAATAATAAGGGCATACGATGTGGAAGAACTCTTCGACTATCTGAAAGCCTACCTGACTCAACCCCTACCAAAGGGAAATCGTGTGGGATTACTCGTGGGAAGTGGTGGTGTGGGCTGCGCAGCCACAGATAAATGCATAGAGTTGGGGCTACAGGTTCCCGAAATAAGCGAGGAAAACAAAGAAATGTTAAAAGCCATCCTGCCCGAATTTGCATCCGTTAGAAACCCAGTAGACTTCACAGCCTCCGGAGCCCAAGGAATATTCACAAACACACAGGTGCTCAAAAAACTCTTCGCAGATCCAAACATTGACGCCTGGTTTTTCGGAGGATTCACCAGCTCATCCATAGCAGAAATAAAAGACATAATAGAACAATTCAGACCAGTCATAGACAAAATAAATTCCAAAGATTTAATGGGGGAAGTCAAAGTGCCATTAGTGGGCTCCATGGATGAAAACGATATAGTTAGACCAATTATGGAAAAAATGTTCGGCGCAATATTCTACCCAACACCCGAAAGAGCAATACGAGCAATAGCCGCACTACACAGATACAGAAATTACTTAAGGAATAAGGAAGCCGAAGATTCCAATTATTAAATAAGTGTATATTTAGCTCAAAATTTCAGATCTCCCCCATAATTGCTGGAAAAGCAGAAAGAAGCTTAATGGTTCCTTCTTTTGCTCTCCGCACGAAGCCTGAAGTAGAATTAGTGAAAGTCTATGAGTAAACTTCCTACCTTATCAGGCAGAAAACTGGTAAAGCTTCTGGCTAAAATCGGTTTCCTAGTTCATCACCAAAAGTGAAGTCACATAGATCTTAGATTGAACAAGCCACCCTACACGAGAATTGTAGTTTCAGACTACCGTGAAATTAAAAAAGGTTTGGTAATTGCCAATAAAACAAGCGGGTTTAACAAAGGAAGAATTTGTGAAACTAATTGAAAAGCAATAATTTCCTGCTCCAATAACACCCAACAGTGATATTGCCACTAAAACCTTGAACCTTAAAAAATATCTATAGGTGCCGAACCCATTACCCCCTATAAAAAATAGTGCAATCTGATTATTAAAAGTTCGACAGGAAATTCTGGAACTTTAGTTCTTAGAGTGAAATTTTTTGGATTTGAATAATATAAAAAGTGGAATAAATAGGCGCCATCCATAAGAGAGGACATGTAAACCGGAGATATGGCACATCTATTGGATGTTCGAAGAGCTTCCAAGAATGCTCCGCCTTCAGTAACGGAGAGTGTCAATAAATTAGTACTGCAGTATAAAAAATAAGGGGGATATGGAGGGTTTTAGCTTAGGACGCTCATTATTATTCCCGCGAGTTCTTCTCTTGGGGGCTGTTTTGCTATTAGTTCTTTTAGTTTCGGCCCTATTTCTTCCGGTTTCCAGAATCCTGGTGGGGAGCGCTTTACGGGTTCGCTGGATTTCCAGCTGTGCAGTAGCCACATGTTTCCGCCAACTACCCTTATCACTTGGCCGGTTACATCTTTAGCTTCGTCGGAGGCTAGGTAAACCACTAGGGGGGCCATGGCTTCGGGACTCAGGACGTCGTATCCGTACTTCTTTTCGAAGTCCTCCTTGGTTCCCATCATGGGGGCTAGTGAGGGTGTGGCTTCGGTTGTTAGTCTGGTTCGGGCTACGGGAACTATTACATTGGCGGTTACTCCGTACTTCACCATTTCTTTGGCTACTATGAGAGTGAAGGCTGTTATGCCGGCTTTTGCGGCTCCGTAGTTGCTCTGACCCGGATTGTAGAGTAGTCCAGCATCGGAGGTGGTGTTTATTATTCTTCCGGCTACGGGTTTTCCTTCTTTGGATTGGGCTCTCCAGTAGTTGCAGGCGTGTCTGGTACAGTTGAAGGTGCCTTTGAGGTGAACAGCTATTACTGCGTCGAATTCTTCTTCTTCCATGTTGAATATCATTTTGTCTCTGAGGATTCCCGCATTGTTAACCAGTATGTCCAATTTGCCAAAAGTGCTAATGGCTTGGTCAATTATTCTTTTTGCGCCTTGGAAGCTTGTGACGCTTTCGTAGTTGGGGGCGGCTTCTCCTCCCATTTTCTTGATTTCGTTTACTACGTCGTCGGCGGGGCCGTGGAACTCGCCTTTTCCATCGTGGCTTCCGCCCATATCGTTTACTATGACTTTTGCCCCATGTTTTGCTAGGAGTAAGGCTTCTTCTCGTCCTAAGCCTCTTCCAGCGCCAGTCACTATAGCTACTTTACCTTTAAGTGATATTGGCATTTTCACATCACCCTAAAAAGCAACTGTTAATAAGTCGATTACCATTTGGATAACTGATTCATAAGCGTTTCGTCTCCTTTGGGGGAATATACACATCTTCAGAATAGTTCTTTCTATTTTCCAAATGAGGATTATGCAGTGTGTGCCCAGAGCCGTATAATTTTTTATCATTAAATGTGAATAGTTCGTTCAACAATTAACTCCTTCAATAGTCGTCCATAACTTTCATTTTTCACCTTTTTCAACGGTGCAGTCTCATTTATTTGTGTTCTTTTTGGCTCTATAATTGGAAAATAATCACTTTAGACACTTAATTTGGGAGTGAAATTGAAAAAGTCCGTCTCTTTTTTCTTGTGATAAAATATTAATAAATAGATGATTTTAGTAATTCTGTAAAGTTGCCTTCACAGTTTTGAGGAGGGCTCCCGTATAATCGAGATAAAAAACTGGCATAGTATGGCGATTGAGGAAGTAATGAAAATTCTGGAAACCAGCCCACAAGGCCTTACCAGGGAGGAGGCTTCCAGAAGGCGTGAATTGTATGGTCCCAACAAGGTTCAAGAAGTGAGAAGGAGGTCTCCCCTGAAACTTTTTTTGGAACAGTTTAGGAACGCCCTTAACTACATTCTAATTCTGGCCGTTGTAATCTCGATGGTTCTTGGGGACACATTGGACGCTATGATAATCATTGTGATACTTTTGTTCAACGCCACTTTGGGTTTTGTTCAGGAGTACCGTTCCGAAAAGGCCCTGGAAGCCCTTAAAGAGTTGTCTGCACCTAAAACCCTAGTTGTACGAGAGGGAAAAGAAAGGGAAATCAGAACCGAAGAACTGGTACCAGGAGACTTAGTAATTCTTAATACTGGAGATAAGGTTCCCGCAGACATACGTCTCATCACATCCATAAGGCTGAGGGCTCTAGAATCCATACTGACCGGCGAATCCGGCTCTGAAGAAAAGGTTACCGGAGAGCTGCCCGAATACACCCCCCTAGTGGACCGCTTAAACATGGTCTACTCTGGAACAGTCATCACCGGAGGTAAGGGTTCAGGAATTGTTGTGGCTACAGGCATGAACACCGAGGTGGGAAAGATTGCGAAGGAAATTTCAGTAGCCGGCGAGGAAAAAACACCTCTCCAGAAGAAAATATCACGCCTAGCAATTTACCTGGCAGTAATAGCCTTCATACTCGCAAGCATCCAAGCAAGTCTAGCATTTGTTAGAGGTATACCGGCATCAGATATACTTTTATTGGCTCTAGTCTCAGTAATTCACTTCATTCCCGAGGGGCTCATAGCTGTAGTAACCATAGTTCTAGTCATCGGCGTGAGAATAATGGCAAAGAGGAACGCCATAATCAGAAATTTGCAGGCGGTGGAGACTCTGGGCTCAGCCACCGTAATATGCACAGATAAAACGGGGACACTCACCAAAAACCAAATGACAGTACGAGTAATATACTTGAATGGTGAAGTCATAGAGGTAACCGGTGAGGGCTACACGCCAGTAGGGGAATTCCGAAAAAATGGGGCGGTAATAAATCCAGAGGAAAATCCTAATCTCAAATTGTTTCTCAAAGCCATGGCCCTATGTAATGACGCTCGCCTCGCCTCAGAGAACGGCAGATATTCCATAGTGGGGGATCCCACTGAGGGGGCCCTGGTGGTTGCGGCAGCCAAGGGGGGAATCAACAAGGAGAAGGAAGAAAAGGAGAACCCCCGCATAGATGAGATTCCCTTCGAGTCTGAGCTTGCCTGCATGGCTACAGTCCACGAATTTACAGAAGAGGAAAAATATGTTTACGCTAAGGGCTCCCCTGAACGCATGATTAACCTCTGCAACGAGATATACATAATGGATCAGGTGGTTCCAATAACTGATGAGCTTCGAAAACAGGTTTTGGAGGTAAGCCACGAATTCGCATCTAAAGGTTACAGGGTTTTGGGGCTTTCCTATAGGGTTGTGGGTAGCTCAAAGTACCGTTTGGCCAGAGAGGAATGCGGAAAAGACCTGGTATTTCTGGGATTGGTGGGAATGGTTGATCCCCCCAGAAAAGAAGTCATAGAAGCCATTGAAAAGTGTAAAACCGCGGGGATAAAGGTTGTCATGATTACTGGAGACCATCGGGAAACAGCTCGAGCCATAGCCCAGGAAGTGGGAATAATGACCAAAAAAGACCTGGTATTGGAGGGCAGAGAACTAGACAACATTCCTGAGGAAGAATTTGAAAAAATTGTGGATTCCGTTAAGGTCTATGCCCGAAACGAACCCCGCCACAAACTCAGAATAGTCAAAGCCCTCAAGAAAAAAGGACACATTGTGGCTATGACTGGTGATGGCGTAAACGATGCCCCCGCGCTAAAGGAGGCGGACATAGGTATCGCTATGGGAGTCACTGGAACACAGCTTGCCAAGGAAACCTCCAACATGGTTCTGGCAGACGATAACTTTGCATCCATAGTGGCAGCAATAGAGGAAGGGCGTACCTCATTTAACAATCTGAGGAGGGTGGTACTTTACCTAATAACAACCAGCATTGCGGGAGGCTTCATCCTACTATCCTCCCTACTCTTGGGATTGCCCATACCCTTCCTCCCCTTGCAGATACTGTGGATTAACTTGGTTACAGATGGTATCTGCGATAAAACTCTGGCAATTGAACCACGCTATAGGGATGTGCTCAGGGATCCTCCCAGACCCCCAAAAGAAAACATTGTCAACCGAGGAGTAATCTACCAGATAGCATATCTATCAATAATTATGATTATTGGAACAGTATGCGTCTACTACTTTTCCCTCCAATCCCTAGGATTGTCATACATCTGGAGGGGGTACGAGGAGCCTAGAACAATGGCCTTTGCAACCATTATTTTCTTCCAGCTGTTCAATGCTTTGAACATAAGGTCACGGGAGAACTCCATTTTCAAAATAGGACTATTCAAAAACAAGTATTTCGCAGTGGGATTCTTTTTCTCGCTGATTCTGAACTTCTCCATAGTTTATGTACCCTTCTTCCACCAGCTTTTTGAAATAACACCCCTAAACATTTATGATTGGCTCATAGTGTTTCTGGTAAGCAGCAGCATCCTCATAATAGAAGAAATAAGGAAGAAGATAGCACCAAAACTATTCACAAAAACCAGATAAAAAACGGGAGAAAAAGTTGGCCTACCTACTAAGAGATTCATCTTTGGAAGATGTGTACTACAATGTTATTGCCGAAGCCGCCGAAATTAACTGATAGCCCTGTTTCGCATCCTGGCACCTGGCGTTTTCCAGCCTCCCCTCTAAGCTGCCATGTGATTTCAACCGCCTGAGCCACACCAGTAGCGCCCAGAGGGTGACCCCTAGCCTTAAGTCCCCCGCTAGGATTTATGGGCAGTTCTCCATCAAGCCAAGTTTTCCCCTCCTCAACGGCTTTGGCTCCCTCTCCCTTCTTAAAGAAACCCACATCCTCGGATTGGACAATCTCCAATATGGTGAAGGCATCATGCAACTCTGCAAAATCTATGTCCTGAGGTTCGAGCTTAGCCATAGAATATGCCTTTCGCGCTGCCTCCCTTAAAGCCTCCAGAACAGTTGGGTCCTCCCGCTCAGCAACCATCTGAATATCAGTGGCTTGCCCAAAACCCTTAATGTATATTGGGGTATCAGTGTACTCTTTGGCTTTATCCGCCGCGCAGAGCACTAGGGAAGCCGCGCCATCACTTACGGGGCAGACATCGAATAGGCGTAGGGGATCTGCAATGACTGGTGAGGCTAACGCCTTTTCCAGAGTTATTTCCTTCTGGAAGTGAGCGTAGGGATTATGGGCCCCGTTTTTGTGATTTTTAACCGCCACCAATGAGAGCAACTCTCTCTTAACATTATACTTCTTCAAATACAGCTGTGCAAGAAGCCCCCCCAAAGAAGGTAAAGTAACGCCATACTTATACTCCGCAGTGGGATGTGTTAACGTGGCCACTGAAGAACTAACTTTGGGATTGGGAATGGAAGTCATTTTCTCCACACCCACAACCAAAACGAGGTTAGAGACGCCAGATGCGATGGCTTGAAAGCCCTCTTTTATGGCTGAGCCGCCACTCGCCGGCCCGTTCTCTATTTTGTCTGCCGCTGCGGGCAGCAAATTGAGCCTATCGACAAGCACACTCGCGATACCCGTCATCCTATTGAATTCTCCAGAAAACATATTGCCCACGTAAACCGCGTCAAAATCACTCTCAGAAGCATTAGCGTCCGAAATTGCCATGAGACTAGACTCCACCATAAGATCCGTAAGGGACTTATCCTCAAGCTGCCCAAACCGCGTCATGCCACAACCAACAATAGCAATACCACGCACAAACACAACCCCCAACAAACTCAGATAACCATCATACAAAAAGGGTATCTACTTTTTGTATTTTTAGTTCGCTTAATATAAAAGTCTTCTCATATAAAAGGAACGCAGCCAAAATTGAAGTATTTTTTCAGTTTTTAACTCCCACAGATAGCGCTGGCAATAAGATTTATTTCGTTTCTTTTACCCTTTTTGAAAGGTGGCTTGTGTTGGGGTTTTTTAAATGGTAGGTGTTTAGGTTACCAGATCTTTTTTTCTTGTTTTAGGGTGCGTTTGATTAGGTTTTTTTTCTGTTTTTTTGCCAGTTCCTTCTCAAAGTCCTGGATTGACAGGAGGCTGTCCATGCTGTCCTTTAGGGCTTGGGGGAGTGGCTGCCGGTAAATGTAGTGTTTTTTGACCTCCTGCACTATTTTTTTGGAGTGTTCTGAGAGCACCGAGGCGAAGCGGTAGAGGGACTCGTTCTCCTCTTGGTCCACAACGAAGCTTAGTGTGCCGACTCGCTCCCCTCCCCTGGCTTTTTCGTCGGGGATGGAGAAGTAGTACACGAAGGCGGTTCTCCGCTGCTCCTGGATGGGGATTATGGATTCTCCCTCCTCTACGTGGTGGCTTAAAGCGACTGCGCCAACCATGGTTTTTAGGGCAATTTTGTCGGCGGCCTCCTTGTCGATTCCCTTAAAATGGAGACTGGTGGGGCCGAAATCCTCGTCATAAATAGCTAAACAAACTCCTCTGTGCTCAAACAAAGCATCACTTCCGCTTTTCCCGAGCCACAATTTCTCAAATGTGGGAATTAAATATTTTCAAACTTATTTATGCAATTTATAGACAATAATATTCTTGCGTAGACGCAAATATAAACTTGTTGAAAAAAGGCTTAACCTTTTTCGCAGCATCTTTTATAACGACTCTGCCCATAGCAGAGCTGTAAACGTCTATAAGGAAGAATGCGTATACCCTTCTGTTCAATTGGACATCTGAAAAATTATTAACACTTATCTCGGGAACCCCCCGGGGACTTGCAATGGATTAAGCCCAGATTCTTTTCTTGTATTTGTTGGATATGTTGGTTCGCAAGGTTTTATAGCTATTTTTTGGTTTTGGCAAAAGTTTTTTGAATCGAAATAGGGGTGTGAAATCTGCAGTGTTATGGCTCTTTTTTGGTGGAGGCTTCTCCTATGTTGAATGGTTCAAAGACTTCGCAAAAATATTTTTATCAAAATTTTCGATGGGAGGTAGCTTGTTGTGTTTGAAACAATAATTTTGTTGGGTTTCCAGCTCCTATTGTTTAATTTTATAGTAGAATTACATAATTTAGAAAAATTTATTAGCAGTTATAACGAAGTTATATATATAGAAGTATATATTACAGCGCAAGTGAGAGAGTGAACATATTGGAGTTATCTGAGTTCACCATGTTTGAAAAAGCGCCATACGAAAAAGCCGACGACAATGCCCAAGTGAACATAATGATCAAGGGAATGAAGGACCAAGAAAAAATGTACGGTCCAGTGTTCACCACCAAAATTATAAAGAATAGCCTAGAGTTTCTAGCTCAAAAAACCGGAGAATCACAGCCCCAAAACATTAAAGACCTAGACCAATTGGAAAACTATTTAGTTTCAGAAACCCTCAAATACGACAAGTCTATTTGCGCATTGTCGTATGCCCAAATAAAAACCGAAAATGAGCTGCAGGGACAAACGGGAGCCGGAACTTTTCTACAAGCAATAGGCGTTACCAAGAAGATGGTGGATGTCTCAACCATTAAAGAGCTAAATATTGACATAGAAAAAAGTTTACACATGTTTCGCAATACTATAGTTGGATTGAAAGTTGCTCCCGTTGAGATGGGGTACAAGAAAAACGGAAATGGAAGCGTGGACATACTCTTTGTAGACTGCTCCACCAGAGACGCGTGTCAAAAAGCTTTCGACGAAGGCTTGCTCAAACGGCCGGACGGCAGACTAAGATGCAGTAGTGGGGCCGTTGTATGCCGATTTCTTAAACTGTTAACCAATTTTGACTGGGACTACGAAATAGTAGAAGCCTACAAACCACATTGTATATTCAACTGTTACATGATTTAACAATTTTTTCCAGGCCTGAAAATTAGTTTTCAAGAGGGAGAATCTTCCCTCTCCTTTTTTGTTAAATTTATCTTTATAGTCGCGTAGCCATGCAATGCTGTGTTTTAAGTAGTTTTTGGTGGCTTAGGCCAATTAAAACCACACCGAAAATGTGTGAACCATTATTTAATCCGCATACCAAACTCTCGTGTGTTTCAGATAAAATATGAAAAAATGGGTTTTCATGGTGGGGTGGAGGGATACGAAAGGAACTAAAAAGGCTTGGATTTCTGTATCCAATATTTTTAATCGATTAGTACTAGGGCTGTGAGGTTCATTGACTCTTTTGTTCCCCACTGTATTTTGAACCCCGCGTTTTCCGCAGTTTTTGAGACATCTATTCCTACGGCTTCCATTGATGGCCTCGCTTCAAATGGGTGTTTGCAGGGGTTTGGAGGATTGCATTCTTTGCACAATACGCAGGGTCCGGTTGTAAGTCCTAATGTTAGGCGGTATCCCCTTTTGAAGGCTTCTCTTTCAATGGTGGCTATTATCCTGTTGGCATCTGCCCCTTCATTTCCTAGACCTTTACTCATTATTAGTTGTGCGAATTTTTCGTCTTTAGTTAGGTCTAGAAGGTTTGTAGCCTTGTTTTTGAGGTAGTCTTGTATTTCCTTGTCTATGGTTTTGTCTATCTGGAAAATTATGGCGTGCTTGTATTTTTGGAGGATTTCTTTGAACTCTTTGGCGGATGGTGTGTAGGGAGGGCACATGAGGTTTCTTCCATAATTGATGCAGGGGGGATACTTGCATTTTAATTGCACTCTCTCGTCCACCACGATTAAACTTGTGTCTATGGCCTTAGCTCTGGACGCCCCCTCCTTCACAGCTATTTCGCTTAGCTCTTCCAGGTCTCTTTCAATTTTTGACAAGCCTCAAAACCCACCTTAAACAGCATGTTTCACTCCTAGTTAAGCGGTTCCATGCAAGCCATTCTTCCCATTTTAGACAGTGTGATGGAGGTTTATAACATTATTCGTAGAGCTCTTTTTCGCTTACCAGTTTGAACCCACCGCCCTTCAAGGCTTCTATGGCGGCTTCAATGTCTGAGACCCTTATTATCATTATGGCTTTTCCCTCTTTTAGTGTGGTGTATAGGTACTCTATGTTTACGTTTTTTTCGCCTAGGGTGGATGCTATTTCGTAGAGACCGCCTGGCTTATCTTGAGCCTCCACTGCTACGACTTCTGTTTCTGAGACCAGATACTCACTCTCTTTTAACACTTTTAGGGTTTTTTCAGGGTCGTCTACAATCATTCTAATGATTCCGTAGTCCGAAGTGTCGGCAACGGTAAGCGCCCTTATATTTATTTTTTTATCAAGAAGTATTTTTGTTAAGTTTGCCAGAGTGCCGGGTCTATTCTGGAGAAAAACCGAAATCTGTTTAACCAAACTCATTCCTCCATGTTCTAAATGTTTTCCTTTCTTAAGTCTATAACCCTCTTCGCCTTCCCCATAGACCTGGGAATCTCTCCGGGAGCAACCAGCTCAATTTTGACCTTAACCCGGAGCGCCTCAAACAATCTTTCCTCAATCATTCTCTGGAAGTTCTCCAGGTCTTTAATTCTGTCGGAAAACTTTTCCTGGGTAACTTCAACCCTAACCGTTAGAGTGTCGAGAATGTCCCTGTCAATCACTATCTGGTAATTCTCACCAACGCCATGTATTCCCATGAGTACATGCTCTATTTGTGAGGGATAAACGTTAACTCCTCTGACGATAAGCATGTCGTCCGCTCTTCCCGTAACCTTGGACATCCTGACCATTTCGCGGCTACAGTTACACTTCTCATAGTTTAGGGAAGCAATGTCATTTGTGATATACCTCAAGAGTGGAACACCCTCCTTGGTGAGGGGAGTGAACAGTAGGATTCCCTTCTCTCCCGGCGAAACCGGTTCTCTTGTTTCTTTATCGATAACTTCTGGAAGTATCTGATCCTCCCATATGTGTAATCCGTTCTTCTCGGGACACTCAACAGAGACCCCCGGACCGTATATTTCGGAGAGTCCGTATATGTCGAAGGCGTCAATGTTTAGGGAGTTCTCAATTTTATTTCTCAAGGTTTCCGATGAGGGTTCAGCACCAAAAATTCCCAGTCGCAATTTTATTTCCTTCTCGATATCAACTCCTTCTTGCTTCGCATACTCTGCAATGTATAGGGAGTAGGAGGGAGTGCAGGTAAGAATGGTTGAGCCGAAATCTTTCATCAACTTAATCTGGAGACCAGTGTTTCCGCCCGAGATGGGAATAACCGCCGCACCAATTCTCTCACCACCATAATGGAATCCTAAGCCTCCAGTAAAAAGCCCATAACCGTAAGCGTTCTGCAAAATGTCGCCCCTATGACCCCCTGGACAGGTAATGGTGCGAGCCATAAGCTCAGTCCAAGTCTCAATATCGTTACGAGTGTACCCCACAACGGTGGGGGAACCGCTTGTTCCCGAGCTGGCGTGTAGCCTAACGATTTCCTCCAATGGTTTAGCAAACATTTTGAAGGGATAGTTTTCCCTAAGATCGTCCTTAAAAGTGAAGGGAATCTTAGTAACCTCCTCAACAGACTTTATGTCCTCAGGATTCAGCCCCGCCTTCTTAAACCTCTCATTGTAAAGGCGAACATTATCATTGCAGTATTTAACCATACTCCTCAATCTCTTAGATTGTATCCTCTCAATTTCTTCCCTTGAAAAAAGCTCCACATCTTTATTCCAGTACAGGTATCCCACTTGAAATCACCTCATACAAGCCACTCAGCTGCAAGCCATCGCTCACGAATGAGTAAGGAAGAACCAGATAGAGAAATTCTCAATCTTATTTTTATTCCTTTTGCACTGCTTAAGTTCATTTTTTCCTAAATTTACTCTTAACGGAAACACTCTTAAGGAGATTTTAAAGGCCGGTTTGCAAAATCGCCTCCCTGACGATAGATTCGCAAAATCTTTGCTGAGGCTTTTCCTCCCATTTTTACTAATAATTTTATATTTGCTATGAAAACATGTTTTCATTCTTTGTTTAAGAAGCATAAGCTTATGTAGGTTTTTAGGCATTTTTCCTAAAATTTAATTTTCTCAAACCCCATCATGGTGAAAAAAGTCTAGGAAATGGTTTTAAAGAAGCACAAAAAAGGGGCTCAAAAAAACATAAGGATTCTGCGAATTTATCGCCTGAAGGAGGAAACAGGAACCCGGAGAATTATCCCGCTCCGCGCTTTTGAGAAGAGAATAATTTTAAATTCGTAGAGCATAAGATAATAGGAAAATGAACTATGACCCCTTTGTCGTAGTCAAAAATGTACTGTAATTGCGGGTATTTTGAGGTGATGTTTTGTCCGAGGAGAAGATCCGAAGGGATATTGAGGAAGCATTGCTGGAATTTGAGGAGGAAAAGCTAGCCAAAATCCTCAAAGACTCCCTAGAAAAGGGTTTTAGTCCCCTGAAACTTATAGATGTGCTAACCGATGTTTTGAGAGACTTCGGAGAAAAATTTGAGAGCGGCGAGTTCTTTCTGCCTCAGCTAATAGCTGCTGGGGATGCGGCTCAGGGTGCAATAAAAGAGGTCTTGGAACCTGCTCTTAAAAAAAGCGGTGAATCACGGGAACCCATAGGAAAGGTGGTTATTGGCACAGTTTTTGGCGACATACACGACATAGGGAAAAACATTGTGGCCTCCATGCTCTTCGCAAATGGATTTGAGGTTTACGACTTGGGCAAAGATGTCCAGCCAGAAGAATTCGCCAAAAAAGCCAAGGAGCTAAACGCAGACATAGTGGGAGCCTCCGCCATGCTCACCATGACCATGCAAGAACAGCTTAATGTGGCTAAGGCCCTTGAACAATATGGAATACGTGACAAGGTCAAATACATTATTGGCGGAGCCATCGTCACCGAGAAGTGGGCGGAAGAGATTGGAGCCGACGGATTTGCCACCGACGCTGTGGAGGCAGTAAAACTAGCCAAAGAACTTCTAGGAGTAACATGAGGAGGAAGGTGATTTGAAGCTTCCAAGATTAGAGGTTTTAAGTAGTGATGAAATTATACAGATCCACAATGCCTCCATGGAGATATTGGAGGATGTGGGAGTTAAAATAGATGTAGGCGAGGCACGAGAAATACTGAGAAAGGCGGGAGCGGAAGTAAACGAGGAAAGCCACATGGTGAAAATGCCGGAGTACATGGTTAAAGAAGCTTTGAATAAGGCCCCCAGCCAATTCATACTCTATGGCCGTGAGGAGAAGTTCAAGCTGAGAGTGGGGGGCGACACACTAACCTTCACCTTCTCACCCACCCCAGTTAAGATTATTGATTCAGAAACCGGAAAGGTGAGGGAAACCACACTTAAGGATGTGGAGAACAAGTACCGACTAATAGACGCTCTAAAATACATTAACACCTCCCACACTGATGTTTGGGCCCACGATGTTCCCTTCACTACCATACACGCCTATGAGATATTGACCTGGGCTAAAAATACCATAAAGTGTTTTGGGATAGGCCCCTATGGAGTTATGGCTTCCCAAGACGTAATAAATATGGTTTCTATGGTTGCGGGGGGAGAGGAAGAGCTCATAAAGAAGCCACGCATAATTGGCTTCTATAATCCCGTTAGTCCCCTGCAAACTTCGGACATTGTTATGAGGGGAATGATGATTTTTAATCGGTACAAGCAACCCATGATAATTGCACCCGAAGCCCAAGCTGGAGCCACAGCTCCCTCAACCCTCGCCGGCCTACTAGTCCAACAAAACGCCGAAATACTCAGCAGCCTGGTGCTCTGCGAACTTGTGAGTCCAGGAACGCCGGTACTCTATGGTACAGTTTCAACCATAACAGATATGCGCACCGGAAACATAGCCTTGGGCTCCATAGAAACCGGACTAATATATGCTGCCTCTGCTCAACTTGCGAAGTTCTACCGCCTTCCCTCGAGGGCGTTGGCAGGAACAAGTGAGTCAATGCTTGTGGACATTCAGGCGGGATTCGAGAAGGCTCTCACTCTCTTCATGGCGGCGGCTGCCAGAATAAACTACATAACCTGCGCTGGAACCATTGAATCCAGCATAACAACAAACATGGAGCTTATAATGATTGACGAGGAACTTATAGGAATGGTTAGAAGATCCTTGGAAGGCATAGAAGTAAACGAAAACACCCTAGCCGTAGACGTGATAAAAGAGGTGGGTGCAGGCGGCTCATACTTAAGCCACAAACACACACTCAAAAACTTCCAGAAGGAACAGTATATACCCCTCCTAATAGATAGGAGCAAGAGGGAAGTGTGGGAAAAGCGAGGCTCAAAAAGCATAATTGATGTTGCGAGGGAAAAGTGGCAAAAAATACTGAAAGAACACCAGCCCGAACCACTGGATAAAAGTGTGGAGAAAAATCTCCTAGACTACTTGGAAATGGTGAAGAAAAGAACCATAGACGACTACTTCAAAGCTGAAGGAATCGAGAGAAGACCAACTGGACTACCTAACCTACCATGAAATACGAGAACGCAATAAAAACTATTTTTCTCCTCCCATTTTTTTCACAGGGAGTCTTGGATAATACACTTCTGGTACGTGTGTTATTTTTTGGAAAATTTTAGTTATCGACCAAAAAGAAGCCCAAGAAATGCTCGTATACAGGGAAGATAAGTGTTTTTGAAAAGAGGATGAAAGATTCTCCCTATTAAAAAATTCTCAAACAATTCGCTTTGAAAATTTTAGGTTCTAGCTTTTTGAGACGCTTAACCTTTGGCTCTAAATTTATAACTGAGAAGTAGTGAGAATTATTAGTTTAACTCAGATTTTCTAAAGGAGGTAATAGTTGTGGAGAATTATGAAACAATAAAGTATAAGGAATTGGAGGATGGAATCTCCATTGTAAGTCTAAATCGTCCGGACAAGCTGAATGCATTTACTATTCAGATGATTGAGGAGCTACACGACCTTTTTAACAAGTTGGAGTGGGACTTAGATGTGCGGGTGCTTATTCTAACCGGCGAGGGACGAGCGTTCAGCGCTGGAACGGACCTCAACGAGTGTGCAAGAATTTATGCCCCCGAAATAATGGAGAACTACAAACATATTAAGTACATGGATATTCCAGAAGTGGCCAAAAGGCAATACTATGCCCAGGTGCGCACCTCTCAGCTGGCTTTAAAAATGCGCCAGATTCCCCAACCCATCATTGCTGCCATAAAGGGCCCCGCGGTGGGTATGGCTTTTTCCCTCTCTCTAGCTGCAGATATACGCATCGCGGGGGAGAGTGCCAGGTTTAGAAATTCGGTGTTTCTCCTGGGACTTTCAGGAGTGGATATAGGCAATAGCTACTTTTTGCCAAGATTGGTGGGCTGGTCCCGTGCTGCGGAGATTATTTACACTGCGAGGTTCGTGGAAGCCCAGGAAGCAGAGAGAATCGGCCTCGTTTCCCGTGTAGTTCCAGATGACAAACTTATGGATGAAGCAATAGCAATGGCAAAAATTCTCGTTGCAAAAAGTCCCCTCGGTCTAAGACTAACTAAATCCTCCATAAATATAAACTTCAACGCCCCCAACCTAGAAACTGCTCTCGCCATGGAAAACCGAGCCCAAGTAATATGCATGGGCACCACGGATCCCAAAGAAGGCATCACCGCATTCTTTGAGAAGAGAGAACCAAAATATCCCAGAAGATAACCCTAAAACCTCAACCAATTTTTTCATAATCCCGCAAACATATTCAAAGGTCTCCAACAAAAAATACACCTTTCCAATCAGCCACTTCTCAACGTCCAATTTTTAATGAACCAAGAACTCTTACCAAATAAACAATGAGCATAACGAGCAACTTATTTCCCCCAATTTTACTCTCACTTGTGGAAACTCAACTTAAAATGTACTCCCATCCTTCCAAAGCTAACCTACCTATCTATCTCACACACTGTTGTCCCCCTTGCTTTGCACCCACACCCCTATTCAGATAAGTTAACCCTTATTGAAGGTTTTTCCGGGAGGAATTTCAAACTTTTTTTCTTGTGACGGTTTTTCGAATTAACCCCATGATTATAGTAATCATAATTCTTAATGCTACAAATTTATCGAAACAATTTTATCTTTAAATGACAAAATATGAAACTAAATTGTTTCCTTTGGAGGTGTGAAGTTGTCAGTCGACGTTATTGATAAATTGAAGGATGATATTGGACCAGAATACATACTTCAAATGTATGATCCAGGGTCCGGCATGAGAGGCGTAATAGTAATTGATACTGCTGCCTTCGGAGTTGCTGCTGGTGGTATTAGGATGCTTCCTGACATAACCACCGAAGAAATCTTCCACCTAGCGAGAGCGATGACCTACAAGTTTGCAGCTCTGGACATGCCTGTAGGTGGTGCCAAATCCGGAATATTCGCTGACCCTGCTGATCCCAACAGGGAAAAAATACTTGCTGCTTATGGTAGACAAATCGCCCCATTTTTGAAGCAACTAATGTATATTCCTGGTGCGGATATGGGCACTTCAGATGAGGATGTGGGCAAAATATACAAGTATGCAGGTATGAGCCAAATGGCACCCAGTGGGTTGACCCTCAAAGAAAAGGAAGGCATGCCCCTGGAAGACCACTTGACGGGATACGGAGTAGTTGTGGCTGCCAGAGTTGCCAGCCAACAAATAAAACTCTCCATGAAGGATGCGACTGTGGCTATAGAGGGCTTCGGCAAGGTTGGAGGGGGAGTGGCACGCTATATGGCTCGTTCGGGAGCCAAAGTGGTGGCATTATCCACAATTGAGGGCGCAATATACAACCCAAACGGCTTAGATGTAGAGAAAATGTTAACCATGCGGAAGAAGTATGGAGATAAAGTAGTTCTGGAGTACAAGGACGCCAAGCCAATTAAAAAAGAGGAGCTGTTTACTCTGCCCGTAGATATACTTGTTCCCGGCGCTAGACCCTACGTGATAAACAAGAAAAATGCGGGTAAGATTAAGGCTAAACTAATTAGTTCCGGAGCCAACATTCCAGTTACAGATGAGGCTGAAAAAATCCTTTTGGGAAAGGGGATAGTTGTTATCCCAGACTTCATCTCAAACTCGGGAGGCGTCATAGCAGCCACATTGGACCGTATGAGTGCCACTGAAGACCAGGCCTTCAAACTGGTGGAGGAGAAAATAGCGGCTTCGGTGAAAAAAGTATTGTCCAAGGCTCTCAAGGAGAAAAGGGTTCCCACCGAAGTGGCAAAAGAAATGGCAATCCAAAAAGTAAAACAGGCAATGAAAAAGAGACAAGAGGTGCAGGCACAAGAGCTAGAAAAAATCATGAGGGAAAAATTCAAGGCCTAAAAAGCTCCCATCTCACCTTTTTCTTTAACGAAGATTTTAAGATTTTTTTGTCTTTTTTCTTGAAAAGTTTAACAACTTTTGCGTTCCTAATCTTTTTTTATTTTGGACTTGCCTACATTTTTATAAGTGTCTGATTGGATTGGATTACAAATTTATCTTTGGAGGTTTCTAAATGAAGGATTACAAGACTATTAGGTACCAGGAATTGGAGGAAGGTATAGGCATATTAACCTTGAATAGGCCGGAGAGGCTTAACGCGCTTAATTTTGAGATGATTGAGGAACTCCACGACGTATTAGGCAAGTTGGAGTGGAATATGGATTGTCGAGTGCTAATAATTACTGGGGAAGGCCGAGCGTTCTGTTCCGGAACTGATCTTAAGGAGGCTTCTCTATTTGCGTCCTTGGAAAAGCTTCCAGAAAAATATTCGAATTTGAAATATTTGAATGTGGAAGACGAAACAAAGAGGAAAATGTATGGCCAGAGGAGAATCGCTGACATCATGCTTCAACTGAGAAAAATCAATCAGCCAGTAATCGCCGCAGTGAAGGGCCCCGCAACTGGGGGAGGCTTCGCCCTAGCTATGGCTGCAGATATTAGAATAGCTGGTGAAAGCGCAAGATTCAACAACGCCTTCATAAACATTGGAATGTCCGGAACGGATGTGGGAAGTAGCTACTTCCTACCCAGACTAATTGGATTATCACGAGCCGCAGAAATACTATACACTGGAAGATTCGTAGATGCGCGGGAAGCAGAGAGAATAGGATTCGTTTCTAGAGTGGTTCCAGACGACAAGTTGATGGAAGCCGCCTTAGAGCTAGCGCGAGAAATGCTCAAAAAGACTCCGCTCGGACTCCGCTTAACCAAGGAAGCAATAAACATGAATATAGATGCCCCAAGCCTTGAAGCAGCCCTATATCTTGAAAACCGGAACCAAGTAGTTTGTATGAGCACCAAAGACGTTTTCGAAGCCCTAATGGCATTTATGGAAAAAAGAAGCCCAAAATATGGGAAACGTTAAAAGCCACCCGCCCCCCTTATGCTTTCAGGAGTTCGAGCATTTTTCCAACATCTGTAGTTGGGAACTTGCAGGCAAGGTTTTGGCACACGTAGGCTGTAGCTTTGCCCCCAATGCTTTCCTGATTTTTAGTGAATTCAGCGATACTGGTGATTTCAGGGGATTTCTCGTCGCTGGGAACAAAAATCACTACCTTGTTGGGAACAAATTTCTCTCTAAGAGCTCTCAGCATGGTCTTAGTATCATTGGTGTGAGTGTTACCCACAATGACCACCTCATAGGAAGGCCCCAATGCAAAATCCAATCCCACCATTAATTGTGTGTGTCCCAGAGGGTTTCTGGAGACAGTTCTAGAGAAGGCACGCACTAATTGAGCAGCCTTCTCTTCGTATTCTGGGTTTGCAGCCAAGCGGCTGAGAAGAAGAAGGCCCAGCATTGCTATAGAGTTTCCTGATGGGTAGGCACCATCATATATTTCCTTATTTCGTATAAGAACATTTTCTGCATCACTCGCGGTGAAGTAGAAGCCTCCATTCATCTCGTCCCAGAAAAGTTTAATCATTTCTCCAGTCAGATTGATGGCTTCCCGCAAATATTTTACTTCAAAGTTTGCCTCATAAAGTTCAATGAGGCCATAGATGAGGAAGGCATAGTCATCCAAAAAGCCAAGTATAGCAGCTTCACCTTCGCGGTAACGATGATAAAGCCTCCCCCCTTCTTTGCGCACTTTTCCAAATATGAAATCAGCCGCCCTTTTAGCAGCGTCCAAGTATTCCGGCTTTTCCAGGACATGGGCTGCTTTGGCCAGCGCCGCAATCATTAAACCGTTCCAATCAGTTAAAATTTTATCGTCTTTGAGGGGGTGCACCCTTTTCTCCCTTTCTTGAAAAAGTTTCTGCCTTGCACTCTCTAAGAGTTTTAAGGTTTCCTCCAGCGGCATTCGAAGCTCCAAAATTATTTCGGGAAGCGGTTTTTTGAGGTGGAATATGTTTTTTCCAGTCTTCCCCCTTGACGCCTCCTCCTCAAAGTTTCCCTCCTTGCTAATGTTGTAGATTTTTATTATGGCTTCTGCTTCTTCCCTTGAGAGTATTTGTCTGATTTCTTCCTCTCTCCAAAGGTAAAACCTTCCTTCCTCACCTTCACTGTCAGCGTCCTCAGCAGAATAAAACCCTCCCTCAGGAGAAACCATGTCTCGCAAAACATAAGTCAACACTTCTTGTGCTGTTTGGGCGTACACCAATTTTCCAGTGGCTTGATAGGCTTCTATGTAAGCAAACACCAGGAGTGCTTGGTCATACAGCATTTTTTCAAAATGGGGAACCAGCCACTTGCTATCCACTGAGTATCGGTGGAAGCCAAAGCCCACATGGTCATATATGCCGCCCAGACGCATAGCCTGGAGAGTTTTTTCCACCATCTTTAGGGACCAACCGTCACCGGTGCGCTTCCAGTAGCGGAGCAGAAAATAGAGATTGTGTGGTGTGGGAAACTTGCGACCGTACCCAAAGCCCCCGTTTTGCTCATCAAAAACATCGTAAAGATTTTCGTAGCATCTGTGGAGAATTTCTTCGCCCAAGTCTTCACCCGCAGTCTTCCCTGAAGCAGACTTGATTGACGCGATTATCTGCTCAGCCGAATTCTCCACCTCTTCTCTACGTTTCTCCCAAAACTCCTTAATCCTTGGTATTAGGCTTTTCATCCCAGTTAGACCAAACCTACTCTCCTTAGGAATGTATGTGCCTGCGAAGAAGGGCTTCCCGCTAGGCGTCATAATTATGGTTAGGGGCCAGCCACCTGAGCCGGTCATCATTTGGCAAACCATCATGTAGACATTGTCTATGTCTGGCCTCTCCTCTCTATCCACCTTAATGGAGACGAAAGTTTCATTCATCAGTCTGGCTACTTCTGGGTCTTCGAAGGATTCCTTTTCCATCACGTGGCACCAGTGACAGGTAGAGTAGCCGATAGAGAGAAAAATGGGTTTATCTTCTCTCTCGGCCTTCTTAAAAGCCTCCTCGCCCCAAGGATACCAGTCTACAGGATTATAAGCATGCTGCAGGAGATAAGGGCTTTTTTGAGAAATCAACCTATTAGGACGCCTCTTCGCGGACATATCAACCATAAGCGAAATCCCCTAACACTGAAAAGAATCAAAGAGATTTACAGGAGAAACGTTTCAGGTTGAAAATAAGAGCATTGTGGATAATCTCCCAACCCTTCGCGCCTTGGAGTATCTCCAATATGGGAAAAGGGTGAAATATAACAGGGAGGAAAGTGTACCGGCACTAGAAAAATAAAAGGGGGTTGAAGTTTACTACTTTTAGGGTTTGCCGCGTTTTTTCATTTTTCTTTCTATTTCTTTTAATAAGTCATTTAAGTCTGAAATTTCACTGAGGTTCGGGGGCTTTTCGACGTATTGCAGTTTTGTTGGTTCTCCATAAATAATTGATTTTACTAGGTGTAGTTTTTCTTCACTGAGAGGTCTCTCTTTGTGTTCTTGGAGGGTTTGAGTCAATTTCTCCAATATTTCTCTGTTTTTAGAGATGGCTTCCCTGCTTATGGAGCTGTCTTTTTCTCTTAGACTCAACTCTTTCCAGCCATCGCTAAGATATTCGTTTATGTCTGTTAACTCTCCGCACTCTATGTCGCTCAAGAGTTTCCTTAAACTACTTAGGAAAATCTCTCTCATTACTACATCTCCATTATTTGTTCCCACTAGTTTGAGGCGCTTACCAGCTTCCAAAATTTATTGTATTTTAGTGATGGTAACTTTATTGTGACGCTTAGCAGGTGGCAATTGTCAGTTTAACCATTTATTACATTGAATTAATTCTTAAATAATAACTGATATAAACTCATTATCCTATTATAATATGCCATCTCCATTTATTATTTTAGGTCATATAAAAACTTTTGCCACACATTCACCAATTTTGTCAAAAGAGGGGAGTAAGGAGCCTACAAACATCGAAGAAAAAGGGTATTTCAGCTTTATTTATGGACATCGGATAAGTGAAAGAAAACCTCAGAAATAGTATATTTTTGAGGGATTATAGAATTCTGCCAGGCCAATTTTTTGAGCGGGTTACCCACTAAGATTTAAATTTAGGAAGGTTCAATTTCAATTAAGTCGATTTCATAGTGTAAGGAGGTTAATTTTTTGTATGAGCTGGATCCGAAGCTTGAGAAGGAGATAATGAATGAAATATCTGTTAAAGAAATTATGAAGAACCTGAAGTGGCTTGCGGAAGAGGCGCCCCAGCGCCTGGCGGGAAGCCCCGAGGATAGAAAAACTGCGGAATGGATTAAAAGCACCCTTGAAAGCTATGGGGTTCACGTTGACATGTACGAGTTTGAAGCCTTCCTAAGTTTCCCAGTCTATGCAGAGTTAAAGGTTCTATCTCCTGGCCCTCCAAGGTCTATAGATGCCGTTGCCTACGCGCACAGTGCCTCTACAACAGCTTCAGGCATAAGCGGAGAGTTGGTTTATGTGGGAGCAGGGGGAGAAAAAGACTATGAAAAGGTAGATGTAGAGGGCAAAATAGCCCTGGCAGAAATCTCCTATGATCCACCCCGACCCTACAAGTATAAGATAGCTCAGGACCACGGGGCTAAGGCCCAAATACAGATGAACTGGGGCTCCCTGGAACATGATGTTTTGCCTATGGGAACCATGAAGCCCGTGTGGGGTAATCCCACACCCGACACAATTGGACTGATGCCCACAATCCCGGGTCTTGCTATCAGCCGCAAGAGTGGAGAGTGGCTAAAAGAGCTACTGAATAAGGGGAAGGTGAGAGTGTGGTTGAGGGTTGAAGCAACTCGGGAGTGGATAAAAATTCCTATGCCAATTGCAACTATTAAGGGTACCGAGGAGCCGGAGAAGTTTGTTATGATGGGCGGACACATGGACGCATGGGGTGGAGGAGTAACGGATAATGGAACAGGAATAGTTTGCATGATGGAGATGGCTCGAATCTTCCAGAAGCATCGAGACAAACTAAAGCGTTCCATAAAATTTGGATTCTGGGCAGCCCACGAAACCGGCATTATGGAGGGCTCCACCTGGTATACAGATAACTTCTGGCAAGACCTGAACAAAAACTGTATAGCCTACCTTAACTGTGACTCCACAGGAATGATTGGAAGCAAGCTGTACTTTCCGCTATACCACGAGGAAGTCGAAAGATTCCTTATGAAGGTCATCGAAGACACTTTGGGGAAGGATGAGGTTAAAAAGATAATGGATACAAGGGAGTTTGCCAGGAGCATTGGTTTCGATGTTGGTTTACGTCCCAGCAAGGTGGCTGATAATGGTTCATTCTTTGGGCTTGGCGTTCCTGTGGTTGATGCTCGAACAATGTTTGATGTGGAAACTCTCACCAAGGAGCATATGGCGGTTTTGGGATGGTGGTACCAGAGCGTTGAGGACACCCTTGACAAGGTGGATCCCAAAATGTTGGAGAAGGTCATGAAGGCGGACTCCATATTTCTTTTGAGACTCATGAACACACCGATTATTCCCTTTGAGTTCTTCTCCCTTGCAGGTGTTCTTAAAAACAGACTCATAAAATTAAACGAGGAAGCCCAGGGAAGAATGGATTTAAAACCCTTAATCAAAACAGCCGAAGAGCTGGAAAAAAGAACCAAGGAGCTGGATGAAGCCATACAAAAGTTTTGGAGCAAGTATCAAAGCCAGCCCTCAAAGGAGGGAAAAGAGCTACTCAAAGAGATCAACCAAACTCTTATGAAGCTCAGCAGAATACTGATACCCATAAACTACACCTACATTGGCAGATATGAGAGAGACCCCTATGGAGCCACCTACGTAAATAAGCCAATACCCGTACTACTACCCTTGCTGGAATATGCAAAGTTGAGCCCCGATTCTGAGAGATATAAGCTGTTAACCACAAAACTGGTCCAGGAAAAGAATAAGGTACAAGACACCTTGGAAGAAGCGTTGTGGTATACAAACTATATAATTCGGGAAATAGGGAGATATCTCTAAAAACTATGCTATGCCCATCACTTTTCGGTATCCTAAAGCATAGGTATTTATTTTTTTCCATTCGTCTAATTCTTAAAAATAGTGAGAAAATAGGGTGTGGAGAATTATTATGACTGAGAGAACCCAAAGATTAATGTTAAGTACTCCCATTAAGGCTCTCCAGGTTTCTAACATTGAGGTAGCACAAGATGCTCGAGCGCGTAGACCCGGTATGGTATGGGTCTTGGACTTGGAGAGGGCTAGGTTGCTTACAGAGTCTTACAAGCAAACGGAGGGAGAGCCTATGATTCTGAGGAGAGCTAAAGCACTAAAGCACATTTTAGAGAATATGACCATTTATATTCGGCCGAACGAGTTAGTAGTGGGAAACTTTGCATCTACCCCGGATTCGGTGGTTCACTATCCGGAGTTTGCTTGGAAATGGGTGGAAAGGGAAACAGAGCCCGGAAATGTTTATAGTGAAATGTTGACTGATGAGGGAAGAAGGGAGCTTAAAGAAATAGACTCATACTGGGACAAGTTAGCGGTTCACCACATATTTAAGAGAATAATTCCCAAGGGCGTGGCTGATGAAATAGTTTATGTTTTCAATTGGGAGTGCGCCACTCCAAACTATCAAAAAATATTCCAAATAGGGTTAAAGGGAATCATTCAAGAAGCTCAAAAGAGAAAGGAGAGGCTCGTCAAAGAGTTGGTAGAGGGGAAAATTAACGGTGAAGAATACGTGAAGAAAACCATGTTTTTAGACAGTGTAATCATTGTTTTGGAGGCGGCAATAAATTGGGCTAAGAGGTATGCGAAGCTGGCAAGAGAGCTGGCTGAGAAGGAAGAAAACCCGGTGAGGAGACGGGAACTCGAAACAATTGCGAAAAATTGTGAGTGGGTGCCCGAGAATCCTCCACGCACCCTACATGAGGCCCTCCAGTGCTATTGGCTAATCCACCTCATTGTTAACTTCATCGAGTTACCCATGGTGGGAGACGGCATAAGGTTTGATGTGTGCTTTAATCCCTACTACGAGAAG
>JAHAWU010000156.1 GCA_018383815.1 Candidatus Jordarchaeia archaeon
ATTTTTTGAGTCAAATATTTTTGATAAGGGGGATGGAAGTTTTAAAGGTTAACCGACTGTTTGCCGTCATGATAAATGGCTTTTCCTCCATCAGAACGTTTATATTGTTTAAATTTAAATATTATTTAGATTGGATAAAAAATAAATATTTTCTGTAATTTATGTTCAATCCATTTTATTTATGCCTAAAACTTAAATAGCTGTTTAATTTTTTAACAACCCAAGGAGCACCGTAAAATTTTTAAGCGGTGTTCCAAGGCCAGTTGGGGTTTACAATTTGCTAAACAATCATACATCAAAACAGATTATAGGAACCAAAAGCGAAGTATTGAAGGGAAAAAAGATTGTTCTTTGCATCACTGGTAGCGTAGCTGCTATGGAATGTCCAATCATAGCTCGTGAACTAATGAGGGCTGGAGCAGAAGTCTATGCAGTTATGTCTCCAGCTGCAACTCGGCTTGTTTCCCCAGACCTGATGCAATGGGCCACGGGAAACCCTGTGGTTACCCAACTGACGGGAAAGGTAGAACATATATCGCTTGCTGGTGATCATCCTGATACTGCTTCTCTGGTTCTGGTGGCTCCCGCGACTGCCAATACTATAAGTAAAATTGCCTGCGGGATAGATGATACGCCCCCAACAACGGTAGTAAGCAGCGCTATTGGTGCTGGGATACCTATAGTAATTGTCCCTGCTATGCATGAATCTATGTTCCGCCATCCAATTGTTCTTGAAAATATTAACCGCCTAAAATCTATAGGTATAGAATTTGTTGGTCCTAGATTTGAAGAAGGGAAGGCGAAGATTGCCCACATAGATACAATAGTAGCTTATGTTATAGATGTTTTAACAAGACCTAAGGATATGAAGGGGTTAAAGGTACTAATCACAGCTGGCCCAACTAGGGAGTACATAGACGCTGTACGTTACATAAGTAATCCCAGCTCTGGTAAAATGGGCGTTTCACTTGCAATTGCAAGTGTTCAGAGGGGAGCAGAGGTAACTCTAGTTTTTGGGCCGGGTTCTGTGGAGCCCCCTCCACTTACTAAGGTAATAAATGTGGAGTCAACCCGAGACATGCTTGAGGCTGTAGTTTCAAGCTTAAAGAAGGAGCATTACGATATAATGATTTCTAGTGCTGCAGTAAGCGACTACACTCCTGATAAGAAGATTGATGCAAAAACGCCCTCAGGAAAAGAGGAGTTCATAGTTAGATTAGTTCCCTTACCGAAAATAATTAATGCAGTTCGGGAAGTTGCTCCTGACATCTTCCTTGTGGGATTTAAGGCGGAGTATAACAAATCCAAGGAAGAGTTGATAAGCTGTGCGTTGAATAAAATTAAGAAGGCGAATCTAGACCTCATAGTTGCAAATGACGTATCTAAGGAAAACGCGGGGTTCGCGGCTGATAGCAACGAGGTTTATGTTATTGATAAAGACGGCGAGGTAATGCACATTCCCCTCAGTCCGAAACGGGTGATAGCGTCTAGAATTCTTGACATTGTGGTCAAAAAGTATAATCAAAAGCTTCTGAAGATGCAAAGGAGTATTTCACACTCTGAACCTGTCATAAAGTAGTCTAAAGCAGTTTAAACCTATTTGCGAGAAGCCATCAAGATTACTTTGGCGAAGTCTTCAGGCCTAACGCCCACCAGAGTTATTTGCTTCTTCTTAAAAAACTTGGTAATGGCCTCATTTACTTTTTCAACAGGTACCCCTATGAGGGCTTTCTCCAGTTTTTCGATTTGCTCCTCGGGGTGCATGTAAAAGTCTCCAGTTATGCGTATCTCTTTAATTTTTCCTTGAGATATTTTCACTGTAGCTTCCACCAACTTCCCATCTGGAACTTTTAGCTCTGCGCTTCCCATTACCTTTTTTCTCCCTCCTTAGGTTCAATAACTATCGAAATTTTTTCGCCTTTGCAAAGGTCTAATTTCTCTCTTCTTGGAGGCACGAGTTTAATGAGGGGGAATTTTAAGTTTATGTAGAGGGAAAGCCCTCTTAATTCGTTCCCCTTACAACTTACAGAAAGGGGGTTAAGTTTAACCACACCAATGTTTTGCTGTTTCTCAACCACACTACCAATTTGGAGATCTCCTATGAAAACCTTTTGACCTAGGTCAAAATTATTCTCTTCTAAGAAAATCCCTCCAAAACCATAGTGGGGCAATCCACAGTCAAGAATTCCCAGCCGACCACCGACGCATACAACAAACCCGCTGAAATTTCCCATTTTAAGGATAACACTCGGATTAGGCTTCACTAAAGTGTAATCTGTTTGAACATCTAACACCTTACACTCAAAAATTTTATTCGACTCTGCTAATCCCTTCTTTTCTAGGGACAAAAGACGTATGGGATGGGATCCTCTCGCCCTTATAGGGTCTTCAGGATTTCTTATTTCCAAATGAATGTGTGGGTCTGTCCAGAAATTAAAAAATCCGCTCCTAATAGATGTTCCCAAACAGTCCCCTGCATCTAATCTATCACCAATTTTTACTTTGGGATTAATATGCAGCATTTTGATTAGATATTTTGGGTTTTCTTCACTCTTAAGAATTATTAAATAATCAGTTTCTTCGGCTGCGAAATTTTTACGTGTCGGCGCTCTAACCTTCTGGATGCCGATTACTCTTCCAGGAGTTGGACATGGAGCTTCAATTCCAAAATTTCCAGGGCCGAGGTAAAGATCCATGGCAACCCCATGATTATGAGCATAGTAAGGAGAATTAAATAGGGAGATATACTCAAATCTACCTACAGAGTATATGTAAATACCGCAACTCTCAGCTAATTTGATTCCTCTAGACAAAGGCAACACCGAAGAAACGTTATTAAATATCAGATTCTCAAATCTATTGAGCCACATACGATATTAATATTACTCTGCAAGAATCTCAAGGCTAAAAAAATAAATTTAAAGTCACTTATAGCAAGCATTTTTATTTATTCTAGTATATAAGTTTTCCAGCGGCCAAGGTGAGATTAAATGAGTGCAACCAAACTAAAATTCGTTATTCCGAAAGGATCGCTACAAGATGCTACACTGCAACTTCTCGAACAAGCAGGATATAGTATTAAAGCTGTAGAACGCTCCTACCGCCCCTGGATAAATGATCCAGAAATTAGCCTTAAACTACTCAGACCCCAAGAGATACCAACCCTAATTCAAGAGGGAGCACATGAACTAGGAATAGCAGGAATAGACTGGGTTAATGAAACAGGTGCCGACGTAAAACTACTCTCAGAATTAGATTATGGTAAAGTTAGTATAGTAATGGCAGTGCCAAATTCTTGGGAAAAGATAAACAACTTATCCGAACTAATAAGAGAATTCAGCAGCAACGGGAAAACCATTAGAATCGCAACAGAGTACATAAACATTACTTCAAGGTACATAATGGAAAATAGAGAGTACCAAAAACTCTATGGAAACAAAACCCCGGAAGTAATAACCCCTTGGTCACGCTACGGGCAAAATCCAAATGTTAAAATTATGCTCTCCTTCGGCGCTACTGAAGCGAAACCTCCCGAAGACGCTGATGCTATAGTTGACAACACTGAAACGGGAACCACCCTAAAGAGCAACGAATTAAAAATAATTGAAGTATTATACCAGTCGCAAGCAGTTCTCATAGCAAACAAAAAGGCCCTTAAGGAAAAATGGAAAGAGGAAAAAATCCGGGATGTGATGACTCTTATTTTAGGCGCAGTGGAAGCTAGGAAAAAGTTACATATCTTTATGAATGTCAAAGAAGAAAACGTGGAGGCACTTCTAGAGCAGCTACCGGCCCTTAAACGCCCAACCATATCACCGCTAGCAGGAGCTGAAGGATGGTTCGCATTAAATACTGTAATAGCTAAGGAGGACTTAATTAAACTAATACCGATTTTAAGAAAATTAGCCCAAGGAATAGTAGTTCACCCTGTGCGGCAAGTTCTACCTCTGGAAGAGATAGAAAACAAAAAAATCTAATTTTCTGAGACAACGAATTTTGGAAAAAGTTTCAGGAAGTAAATTACTATCCTCTTATTTTTAGAAATTTCCCACAAATTATCGTATTAGATTTACCACTTGAGTGAGTAGGTAAGAGGTTGTATAAACGCCTTTTAGATAGTAATGTTAATAATCCAAAGTGTGAAGTTTTTAGGGAAAAGCATACTCTTTTTTTTCTACTAGAATCAAAGACTATTCTCTATATCTCTAATTTGTTTCTCAATTTCTTCTTTTTCTCTAATTTTATCGTTTAATCTTTTTTCGTCTTCTAGTGACCCGAAGCCTGCTTTAATCATGGTTTTAAGATCATTTATTTCTCTCTCAAGTTTCAGTTTTTTTGTCTCCAAGTTTGTTAGTTGAACATAGGCGGGGGCTCTGTCCTCACTTGAAAGTTTTACCTTTTTTTCCTTAACGTAATCTAACATGTCGAGTCCAAGATTTCTTAGTAGTTTTTTATCCTCCTCTGTTAGTAAACGGTCAAGGTCTGACTCGGGCTTTTCCGGTTCCTCCTTTACACTTAAACCTTCTGCTTCGCTAAACTCTGCAAACTCTTTTTTGGTAGGCGCTTCCTCAATTTTTTCTGGAAATTCTTCCTCTTTGAGGCGGGTCAAGAATGTTGGGGACTCTCTAGGTTGTTCCACCGGTGGAGATTCGATTTCTATCATTTCTGCAGTTTGGGGAACCTTTTCAGTTAGAGTAGCTTCCTCAGGTTTTTCTAATAGAGTTTGTTGGTGTTCCCAGGTTTCAGGCAAAGGTTTTTCTTCTGGAATTTTTTCTTGGGTTTTTGTAAGGGGGCCTGTTTCGGGCTTTACGATTTCAGGGGCTACGGTTTTCACGAGATCTATTATTGCTTCAATTATATTCGCTACTTGCGCTCGAAGAGATTTAATTTCCTCTTTAACTTCTTTTTTAAGTACAGAGATATCTTCTCTTATTCCCATAATTTTGGAATCCAAATCGCCTATTTTTCCTAAAATATTTTCTGTTTCTACCACTGTTTCAGTCATAGTTCTGCTTTTTAGTCGCTCTTCTATTTCGTCGATTTTATCCATTTTTGTTTCCAGTTGTTGAATCCTCTCTAGAACCACTTTGAATTCAGTAGTTTTTTCAACCTCATTCAACAACTCATCAATCTCGCTTCTTAACTTATTTAGTCGCTCTCTAGTACTCATTCACTACTCCTCCTAGCAAGGAGTATGATAAAATATATTACTTTTGTTCTTTTTATAGATATTCTTTGAAAAATTAACAATAAAATGACAAAAATTTGCGATTGTCACATAATTTTTCCGGAAAAATTAAAAAAGATTTAATATGATAATATATTATCGAAAAAGATATTGAGGCTTGGAGCTTGGGATTTAAAAAACCTGACAGAAAAGGCAAACCAGTAGAAAAAGAGCAAAGCACTTATAAATTAATCAGTAACTCCAGCAAACTTAGTTCAGAACAACTAAAAATAATAAACCAGTTCTCCCACCTCCGAGAGAGCATCATAAACTCTGTGAAAAACAAGCTCCCTATGAAGGGCATAGATGCAATAATAAAGCAGGCTTTTGATGAAGCAGTAGTAAGAAACATGGAAGAAATCCAAAAAAGTTTCTCAACTAACCTACCTGATAAATCTCTCAAAACCCAAGCTGAGGATAGTCCAAAAGAAAAATTTAGAAATCATGAAAGTTCTGAGGAATTACAAGACCACCAGCATGGAATAGATGTAGAAAGAGAGGGTAATTTAGAAAAAACGAAAACATCAGACAGAATCAATGCTTTTCCCACAGAGCCTAAAAGTGTGGCCTCTGATTTAAAAGAAGATTTCCAAAAAAGAATTAATCAATTGATTCTGGAAATAAAAACTCGTGATAAGGAGTTAAAAGAGAGAGAAGAGGAAATCAAAACTCTCAAACGTCGATTAGAGATTTTAGAACAACAAAATATGCCCCCATTCCTTGAAAATTGGACAATGAGAGAAGAGTATGGAGAAGAAGATATTAAGTATTTACATAATCAGATAAGGCTCTGGGAAATTTTGTGGCAAAAATTGAAAGTGTTCTTGGGAGAAGACCCCAAATTCAAAACCCTATTTATCCTTCAACGTTTAGGAAGCATCAGCGTGGAGAACTTGTCAAAGGCACTAAACCTTGATTCTAGTCAGACAGAAACAATCCTGCAAGAACTAAAAGAATACAAATTCATCACCTTAGATAAAGATATTGTGAGAATAAACTCTGAAAATTAAAGGCAAATGTGACAATGACATTCCAAATATTTGCTGCAAAGTTTTTAAACAAACCGTGTGGTATCATCTATAGTTTATAGCTCCTCTTCAAAGAGGCTCTCCTTTTTTTCAGAAAAGGAGTAATTCAAAAGTTCTCTATATATTATAAATATTAAAAACTCTTGAATTACAAGTCTCGTAGCTTTTTAGGAAATTTGGGTTTTCAAGTTAAATAGAGAAATAGCATTCTCAAACAACTTATTTTTAACTCTATCCTCACTGTGCCCCTTAATTTCAGCTATTTTCTTCACGATGGCCAAGCAATCTTTGGGCTCACCTCTTATCTTATTATACTCTACGGGGCCGTCAGATTCTGTCAAAAGATATTCTAAGCTTACTCTTTCAGCCAAATATTGTACCTTTTTAGAATAAGCTATAGCGGGTGTGATTGAGAAGTAATAACCCCTTTTTATACCAATGTCTATTAAATCCCTAGGACCAGTGTACCAGTGAATTAGCACAGCTTTAAAATCATATTCTTCGAGAATTTTGAAAACAGCTTTTTCAGCCCCTTTAGTGTGGAGGATTATGGGAAGACCAAGTTTTTGGGAAAAGCCAAGCATTTCTCTAAAAATTTTTTCCTGCCAGGGGTAAAACTCCTTGTTTTTAACAAAGTAGTGATCTAAACCAACCTCCCCTACAGCCACCAATTTTTCCGAATTATTTTTTATCAAGTCTAAAGCTTTTATTAAATCCTTTTCGGAAATTTTGCTACATACTTCTGGATGTAAACCCAAGCTTGCGAAAATGTAGTTGGGGTATTGGTTTTGGATTTTTAGGATTTCTTCCATAGATTTGATATCCATTGAAACAGCTACTATTCCTTTCACTCCAAATCGCTTTGCACGTGTGACTACATCCTCCAAATCAGGATACAGATCGGCATGGCAGTGGACATCAACTAACAAAAATATCACCAACCCGATTTTTAGAAACACCAATTTCTTACCGTTATTTCAGATTCTCAGAAGTAATAATTTAGTTGGAAGCAGTGAAAAGCGCTTCCAATTATTTAGAATCGCTCATAAATAAGAAATTTGTGGCTGACCTTTTTGTTGGCGTTTTTCTAGGGATCTGGAAGCGTCCCAATGCACCGCCAGCAGAACCAAAAAAATAATCATCGCTAGAACAGCCCCCAGAGCCTCCACAGGCTTCATCCGCCTCGAGCTCCTGCACACCCTTAAAGGCCACCATGTAGACCTTTAAGTTGTCCTTGCACACGCCCCTGTGGCATGCCAACCACACCCTGACCAGAGAGCCTCGGTTCTCACACCCATTTACATGAGCCTCCCCCTTAAAGCATACTCGCCTGCTGAGTGGTTAACCGTCTCGTGCCTGTAGCCCGCCGCACTCAAACCAGAGTAAGAGGTGAAGGCGTCCGTGTAAACTGTGGAATCCTTAGAGACCCGCCGCCCTATGATCTTATCCACAGTGTCGCCGCTCACGTCGCTTGAGGGCACATAATCTTCTCCCCCACCTCTCTCAACCAGTATGAAAATCGGAGGCTTATCCTCGTTCCAGGTTCCCCGTCCACGCCTCTTTAAGCCTCTGCGCCTAGGTTCTCGACCAAAACGCTTGATGCGCTGGCTGTTGTTCCTTCCTTTGAGACCCGCAGTTACGTAG
>JAHAWU010000033.1 GCA_018383815.1 Candidatus Jordarchaeia archaeon
CTGTAAGGTGCTCCTCCTGTATTAGGCGCCCCACCTTGACCACCACATCTACGCCATAGCGCATGTGGGGTAGCACCAGGCGTTGCAGCTGGGCGGATTTAAACAGGAGGGGTTTGCCTTCAACCCGGCAGTTTTCACACTGGAAGACGACCCAGCGGGCGGAGAACATCTTATCCAGGGTTTGAACCTCCCTCCAGGGGGACATGTGGTGATATTTCAGGGGAGTGCCGCACCTGGGACAGTTTTCAAACTCGGGTTTAAACACTATTTCTTCCACAAAAACCACCATAAAAAAGTAAGGCAAAGAAATATAAAAATTAGGGTATTCTAAAAGGTAGACTTATTGACCCAGCCCAAATCCCGCTAAAAAAGACAAAAATTAGCGATTACCTGAAAGTTTAAAATAAAAGAGGAACCTATAAAACATCAACCTTCGCCATTTTGAAGGCTAAAACTACAAAGAGGTAAAAATAATTTGAGCAGTAAAGTTCTTGAAGAGATAAAGAAGGCAACCCACAATGGAGAATATAAAAACATAGGAAACATTATCAACAATGCTTTAAATCAAGGCGCAAAGGCCGTAGAGGTAATGCAAGCCCTATCAGAAGGCATCACATCTGTAAGTGACGAGTATAAAACCAAAGGCATGTATTTAGACAACATAGTTTTAGCCGCCGCAGCGTTTGAAATAGGGGCGGCGCAACTTGCACCAATTCTTGAAAAGGAACGCGGAAAGGAAGAGCCCCTGGGAAAAATTGTGTTGGGCGTCATTGAAGGCCCTTGGACAATTGGCAAGTCCATTGTGGCGGCCAACTTAAGAGCACAAGGTTTCGAAGTAATTGATGCTGGCTCTGATGTGTCACCAGAAAAGATTGCTGAGACAACTGTGGAGTCCGGTGCCAAAATTGTGGCTCTTGGAATATACCTCACCCACGCCGCACCAGAACTAGCAAAGCTGGACGATGAACTCTGGAAACTGGGCATAAGACACAAGGTACGCACCATACTAAGCGGCCCCGCAAGCTCACCCCAACTGGCAAAAAAGCTGGGAATGGATGCCCACGCTGGCGACGTAAAAGAAATAGTGGCCAAAGCCAAGCAGTTCGCAGCTGAACTACGCGAAGAAATGACACCCCTAGATAGAATGATGACCTCCCTGAAACATAAGGAACCAGACCGGGTACCAGTCATACCCTTCGCCCAAACCTTTTGCGCCAAATTCGCTGGCATCCCCTTCTCAATCTACGTCAGCAAGGGCTACGCCATGGCCGAAGGACAAATAAAAGCCTACGAAGCCTTCGGATGGGACGCAGTGTGCATGTCCAGCGACGTAGCACTCTTTGCTGAAGCATTTGGAGCAAAGGCAGAGTTTCCCCCCGACGACATTCCCCGCATTGCGAAGCCAGTACTCAACCCTTGGAACATGTACGAGGACTACAAGAAACTAAAAATGCCCGATCCCTGGAAGGCGGGAAGGCTGGTAGAGAGTCTCAGAGCCATAGAAATTGCAAAAAAAGAGTTGGGGCCCGATGTGCCCGTTATTGGCTGGATTGAAGGACCATTCCAGGGTGTAGCACTACTCACCGGTGGAGATCCTATGACCCTATTCTTCATTAAGGATCATCCTGACGAGTTCCGGGAAATACTGGACTTTTATGCCGACTGGAACATAGAAGTGGCCAAAGCAATGTATGAGGCGGGAGCTGACCTTATAGGAGCTGGGGAAGCTGCGGCTTACTGGATGTCTCCCCAATTCTTCAAGGAATTCGCCCTCTCAGCAGAGAAAAAAGCCTGCCAAGGGATTAATAGGGTGGGGCTTCCAGTTCTCATACATTGCTGTGGATATGTGCCCCAATGCATTCACTTCATAAAGGAAACCAATCCCGGAGGAGCAATCCAGTTCGACTACCAAGTAGACTTGGCTTGGGCTAAGAAACTAATCGGTGACGCCGTTACCATAATGGGCAACCTTAACTACAACAAACTCATAAACGCCACTCCAGACGAAATGTACGAGGACTGCGCCAATTCCATATACACCGCTGGTCCCGGTGGAGGGTATTGGCTCGCCTTTGGATGTGAGATTCCCAGAGACATGCCCTACAAAAACATTCAACAAATGATCCGCGCAGCAAAATCCGCTGGAAGATACCCCATTCAAAAACCCACCTAACACCCTAAATATAAGGTATGGAATGAAAACTTGAAATTAACTTTAAATACCGTTAAAGCCCAAAATTGTTGGAACTGGATTAAGGTTGCTTGAAGAAGGGCTTTGGGTTGTCTACTGGACATGGTATTCATGTTTTCGCCACGGGGGGCGTTGCCCCTCCTATTCAAAAGGCTGCAAAACAGTTTCAGGAAAAATATGGGATAAGGATTGACTTCACAATCGGAAAGGCTGAGAGACTCATATCAGAAATAAGGGAGAAAAAGGTGGGTGATATTCTTTCCTGTGGAGCAGAACATGTCATGGACGAGGCGGAAACACTGGGCTTAATTCGCAAAGAGAGCAGGAAAAGTGTTGGGAAAAGGCGTTCCGTCATTTTGGTGCAAGCGGGAAACCCTAAGAGAATCAAGTCTTTGAAAGACTTGGCTAAAGAGAGTACAAAAGTCGGGATATCCACAAGCGGTTGCCTAGTAGGAGTTTGGGACGATGTCTCTAGCAAAGCATATTTAACAGACCAAATCCGAAAAAATATAACCGACTTTGCAGATGGATGCGGAGCAGTCATGGCTCTAATTAACCAGAAGAAGGTGGACGCCATCTTTGGGTGGAATGTCTTCAAAAATATTTGGCCTGGAACATCAGAAATAGTGGACTTCCCAAAGAAATACAGGTGTACCGAAGCACGGGGGTGGCAGTAATAAGTTACTCTAAAGAAGTGGAAGCCGCAAGCAGATTCATCGAATACCTCACCTCAAAGGAAGGGAAAAAAATTTACGCCGAATACGGGTGGATTCACAAATTCTGACCTCTAGTGGGCGCTTAAAACACTTAGTCAAACCGCCAAAAATATGTTAGAAATTTTGAAAAACTGCTTACATAACAAGTTCATCCCATTCAAATCTCCTATTAAGGCTCCTAATTGGAAATGGAGACAAAATAAACCTCCTTTTATATACGAATCCTAAATATGCTCCATTGCCAATTGCACTTAAGGGAAGTTTTAAATACCCCCGATAAAACAAATCTAAACTGCCATTTGGGCAATTAATCCGGGTGTGGGGAGAAAGCACCCTTAAAAGGCTCAAACAAACTGATAAAAAAAGGCTTTTAATCCTCAAACTTTAAATCGAAGCTTAAAAAAATACCTTTATAACATGTTTTAGGATGGTGTGGATTTGTTACCTATAGGCCCCTTAATGATTGAGCACAGGCTTATTGAGCGTATGGTTAAAGTGATAGGTAAAGAGGAGCCAAAAATTGCTAAAGAGAGCAAAGTTGACGTATTTTTCATAGACTCTGCCGTAGATTTTTTTAGAACCTATGCTGATAGGTGCCACCACGGCAAGGAGGAAGACATTTTATTCAGAGAACTGGCCAAGAAGAGTCTCACCTCCGAACATAAAAGGACAATGGATGAATTGATAGAAGAGCATATGTATGCCAGAAACACCGTGGGAAGGCTGGTCAACGCCCGAGAAAAATATGTCCAAGAAGATAAGGACGCCCTAAAAGAAATAGTAGCAATACTGAAAGAACTGGTTGCCTTTTACCCCAAACACATCGAAAGGGAAGACAAACACTTCTTCATCCCCTGCATGAACTACTTCACAAAAAAGGAACAGGAAACCCTGCTGGAGGAATTCTGGAACTTCGACAAGAACCTAATACACGAAAAATACAGAAAAATTGTGGAAAAATACGAGGAAACAAAAAAGTAAAACCCAATTATTTCTTCATCACATAAAGTTTAAATTCCACACAACAGACTTTCTACATAAATTGTTGGCCTCTTGGGTGGAGTAGTTATGAAGACAGTTAGGGAGAAGGGCTCAAAGCCAATTTTTGGCGTTAAAGTAGAGAAGGATGTCTACATTCCCATGCGTGACGGCACCAAACTTGCCGCGGACATATACCGACCCGACGCGGTGGGAAAATATCCCGCGCTTCTATCTATGTCTCCCTACGATAAGGACAAGCAGAATATTCCAATGGAGCCTAAAGACCTCTTAGAGTCACGGGGTCTAAGTCCAGAAAAAATGATGGAGCTGGCCTCCATTGAGGCGGGGCTCAGTGAATACTTTGCCAGTAGGGGTTACGTTCATGTAATTGTGAATGTTAGGGGAACTTTTAAATCCGAGGGCGAATACCAAAGCGTTTTCTCTCCTCAGGAGCAGGAAGATGGCTACGATTTGGTGGAGTGGATCGCCCAACAGCCATGGTGTAACGGAAATGTGGGAATGGTGGGAATATCTTACTTCGCCGTTATTCAGTACTTGGTGGCTTCTCTGAAAAACCCGCCTCCCCACCTTAAAGCCATTTTTCCACTCGACGGATTCACAGACCTCTACCGACACCTAGCATACCACGGGGGAATCTGCACCGTAGGCTTCCCAATGGCCTGGTACTTGGGACTGAAGGGAAATTGCAGAACCACACCCCTATCGCCAAAGGTGCTGGGAGCAAAACTAGAACTCAAGGTTGAGGAACTCTTAAACAGCGAGGCAGTTAAGAACCGCCCCGACCTCATCAAAATCCTAAAAAATCCGGAGATAAATCCCCTAGTTTATGACCTATTATTAAACCCTACTGATGGTCCATTCTACTGGGAGAGGGCCCCGTGGAAGCGGCTGGAGAAGATAAAAATTCCAACCTATGTGGGGTCCGACTGGGCTAAAGGTGCCATACATCTCAACGGTGCCTTTGATGCTTTTGAATCCATAAAGGCCCCCAAAAAAATGATTATAGGACCGCCGAGTATGGTGAGGCCCTTCAGTGAGTATCACGATGTCATAATTAGGTGGTACGATTACTGGCTTAAGGGATTAAACACAAAAATAATGAATGAGCCGCCCATAAAAATCTATGTTCAGGGAATCAACCAGTGGAGGGAGGAAAACGAGTGGCCCCTAGCAAGAACCCATTGGTCAAAATACTATCTCCACAACAATGGTTTACTAGACACACTTCCTCCCGGAAAAGATGAGAAGCCGGACAGATACATTTACGAGCCACCCAACAAGAGAAAGAAAGACTATTCCCACTACAGGGTGAGATATGAAACACTTCCCTTGGAGAAGGACACTGAGGTCACAGGTCCCATCGCCCTATATCTGTATGCTCTCTCCACAGACGATGATCCAGACTGGATTGTAAGGTTGGAAGACGTAAATCCCGATGGAACCAGAAGAGTTCTAACCAGAGGCTGGCTGAAGGCTTCACACAGAGATTTGGACAAAAGTAAATCAAAACCCTGGAAACCCTTCCATCCCCACAACAAAATCAAACCCATAAAACCTAACAAGGTCTACCAATACGCAATTGAAATTCTGCCCACATCAAACGTTTTCAAAGCCGGACACAAAATAGGCTTAGAAATAAGCAGCGACGACGGAGAACCCACCGACATAAGTGCACTTATATTCAGCCACCTCCTGAGTGGCAGAAAAATGACCAACACCATATTCCACAACCCAGAGTACCCCTCACACCTGTTATTACCCATTATACCCTAAGGCAAAATTTCAATCCCCGAAAAAAGGAAACGCCCCATTCTACAAGCCACTTAATCCTCATAACTTTTTGGGAAGCTGAATAAAACTTATTAACACCCCTACTTTTCCTGTCTCATCTACAATTTTTTTGAGGGTTGCTGTATGAGTTTGCCAGAAAAGAAGACTCACCTATTTGAAACAATTGCTTCTTGGGATGGAGAAACTGGGGGGGAGATAATCATCAAAAACTTTCCCCAAATCAGAATTGATAGTCCAAAGGAATGGGGCGGCAGAAGCTTATCCTACTGTCCAGACCAACTCTTTATATCTTCAATTGCGGGCTGCCTTCTTGAAACCTTCATCTATATAAAGAACAGGATGAAGATAAACCTCCTAGAACTCAAAGTTCCCCTCCAGTTGACCATAAGACAGGCGAGAGACGGCTACCACGTAGATAAGATAGAGGGAGAAATAGAGGCCACAGTAGCAAAAGGGGAAAAAGAAAAGGGGCAAACATGCGCCGAACTGGCCGAAGAGTACTGCCACCTAATCCGCCTAGTAAAAAAAGCCATACCCGTAGAAATCACATTCAAGATAACCGAAGCCTAACAAGCCAAGTGATGGACAACAATATTATTCCCCAATTTGGGCTGCACTTTTTTATGATTGTTTTAGGAAGTCTATGACTATTTTGCAGAATTCCTCCCTTTTCTGGGAGTAGAGTCCGTGTCCCGCATCCTCAAAAAGGACGAGTTTGGAGCCCGGGATTTCCTCAGCCAAAATTAGGGAGTTTTCATAAGGAACCAAAGGATCTCTCTTCCCAGCGATTATAAGGGTGGGAATTTTAATTCTGTGCAGTCTGTCGTGGGCGTCAAATCCCATAATGCCTCTCAGCTGCCTCATAGTTCCCACCGGCGAGTAGGAAACATTTGCGGTTCTCATTTCCTGAATGAACTCCTCTACTCTTTCAGGATGCTCAGCAATGAATTCCGGCGTGTACATAATGCGTAAACCTCTCTTCAACATTTCCTCTGGTTCGCCACTCATCAATCCCATAATGTCCTCCATAGCATCACCCTTTGGGGGAATGAACCTTGAGGCACCTCCAGAGGTGCAACAGAGAACAAGCTTGTCCACCCGCTCGGGATAACTTAAAGCCAGTTCAATGGCGACCATTCCCCCCATCGACACACCTAAAACATGGGCACGAGACACACCCAAAGCATTCATCAGTCCCACCACATCTTCAGCAAGGATCTCAATAGAGTAATTCCCCTCTGGAACATCGCTGCGACCTGAACCCCGATTATCGAAAATGATCAACCTAAATTCCTCAGATAAAGTGTTAATAATGTACTTATCCCAAGCAGCTGAAGATCCACCCAAACCCATTATCATAACCAGTGGAGAGCCCTTCCCATGAATCTCATAGTACAAGTTGATTTTCCCAACAGGAACCCTAGGCATAACAAAACCTTCCACAACATTAAGCCTTGAAACTTCTGTTACATCCGCTTCCATTAAAACTTTCTAAAAGCACTAAAATAAAATAAAAAAATAAAAATGTTGGTGTTAAAAAATTTTTTAGGCCTTGGTTAGGTCTGTTATCCGCATAATTTTATGCATCATGACTGGAAGCTGGGAGTAGTCCACCCAAGTTATCTCCGAGTCAATGCCCAGTTTTTCCTTGATGCTTTTCTGCACCCTGGCCTTCAGTTCCTCGGGATCCTTTGTTATCTTCTTATCATAGGCTGCTCTAATTTTTAACTTATCCATCTTTTTTGCATACTTATCAATGGTGAATGCTGCTTCCTTAGTCTCAGGGTGCATCTCCATTACCAGCCTTATATCATAGGGGGTAATCCTCCTTCCTCCGATATCCAGTATCCAACCAGTTCTGCTGGTTATCTTCATTCTTATGTGGGTTCTACCACATTCACAAGGCTCAGGGTAAACTTCGCAGTAGTCTTCCGAGGCGCATCTCACGTAGGGAATACCGGTAGCGTGTAGATTAGTTACCACGTACTCCCCTCTCTCACCCGTCTTCACGGATATGTTCTCGTCGGTATCGGGATCAACCAAGTCTATGTGCCAGAGATCTTCCCACATATGTTGACCGGCGTGGGCGTAGCAGTCGCAGCAAACCATCATTCCTTCACCTATGCCACCGCCATCAAAGGCATCTCTAATGCCCCACTTGTCCTTGAAGAACTCAAAAAGAGTCTTGGTCATAGGTTCACCGTGCCCCGTTCTGGCATACAACAGGTCAGAGAAAAGCTCGGTGGTTTCAATTCCCCTCTTACGGGCTTCCTCATTCAATGCAAAGGCTACATCAAGAGCTGCAAATATGTGGTGGGGCTTAAACTTCACTATTGCATCAAACGTGTGCCCAATGGTGATTGGTGCTACCATCCCCGCAACATAGAAGCGGGGACTAATCCTTCTCCAAGCTCCAAATAGGGCAACGCTGTGCCAGTGCCAGGGGCCTCCTGGAACCACGTACCTCATTCCGGGGCGGAGTTTAACCATCCAAGCTATTCTCGTTTCAGCGATTGTCAAGTTTTCGGCTTGATCCCTGGTGTAGGCGTAGAATGTGGGGACTCCCGTGGTTCCTGTTGAGGCGAAGCAGGCCACAAGGTGGCTCATAGGTACGCTTAAGAGTCCTCCGAAGGGGTCTCCCTTCTCCATGCGGTCTCTTATATCATCCTTTCTGAAAATGGGGGCTCTTTTTGCTAGGTCGTCTAGGGTCTTTATGTCTTCAGGTGTTACTCCCGCCTTTTTCCAGAGTTCCTTGTAGAAGGGCGAGTTGGTGTAAGCGTGGGTTATAATTGACTTGGCCTTTTTTAGTTGCAGTTCCTTTATTTCGGCTTGTTTCATGGTTTCCACTTTTGGGTTCCAATACTCTCTTCCCATTTCGAACTCCATATTTTTCTCCCTCCTAGGCAGGCATTATTCTGAGGTGTGTTCTTCCACAATTGCACTTTTCTTTGTTGAGTTTGGCGTCTATGTTTGTGGTGTACCTTATGATGGGTGTTGTTTCGTTCCAGAGATTGGTCACTGTGAGTTTTCCCTTTTCTCCGTCGGCCACCTGTTCCCCTGTTTGCGGGTCTACTGCTTCCACTAGGTATAGGTCTTCCCAGGCGTGGAGCCCTTTTCTTTCCGGGCACTCTAGGGGGAAGAAGAGGTTATCTCTCAGATTGTAGCCTGCAAGCAGGGGGCAGCCGAATGTTTCCTCCCACTTTCTTCTCTCATCATTGCTGGGTACCTTCGCGGGGTCCAAGCATATCACGCTTTTTTGAACCAGTCCCTTTAGTGGAATGTTGCTCTGTTTTGATGACATTTCCAAGTATTGTAATAGTTCTAGGTAGGTTACGTATATTGCGGGTTTCATGAATTTGAGTATGTGGAGCATTCTTCCGCTGAGCAGGAAGAGCCCTTCATTTCCTACCCATCTGCACTCCAGCCTCATGGTGGTGCTTACGTCTCCTAGGCAGGCCACTGAGTAGAGGGGGTTCCAGCTCCAAAAGTTTAATCCCACAGTGTCTCCTTCTTCCACTCCGGCCATGGCCCACTGTCTGGTGATGGCTTCAACTAACATTTCTGTGTCGCGCGTTGTGACTCCCACGTATACCATTTCTCCCTCACAGGGGAACTCATCGGCATAGAAAATAGCGAATTCTTCGGGAACGCATAATCTACCGCCAAAGGGGTCGCTGTTGCTCACCGCTTCCTGCAGCTCTTTTCTGGTGGTTAGAGGTAGCTTTTTTACATCGCTCAGCTTCTTGATGTCTTCGGGCTTAACTCTTGCTTTATCAAATTTTTTGTGGTGGAACTCTGAATTGTGGTACACATGTACTAGTTGGCTTTTTAACCGGTTTTCCTGGAGACGCTCAATATCTGGCCGAGGCATAGTTTCAATAAATGGATTAAAAATCCGAATCTCCAATACCTCCATTCTCTCCAATCTAAAATTTTCGGGAAATAACTATTATAAGTGTCTAATAAACTTTATTATTAAAAATATGTTTAACGGAAAACATTTCTTGATAGAAAAATATGTCACGGTTCCTTATGCGATTAACTTATATTCCTAATTCAATATTGGATTCTGGAGACCGGTTTCCATTTTGGTGATGTGCGTGTCTGAGCAGTTGGAGAGAATTGAGCAGTCCTCTGTGGTTGACGAAGTTATCCAGAGCTTTATTGATGATCACCTTGAACAATTGAACAGCCCCCTGAGGCTGGTTTCTGGGAGAAGGTTTGAAGCTCAGCCCAACGATCCCCCAGCATTCTCGAGGGGCATATATGTTTGCAATGTGCCCATAGGAGCCATATATGTTTCCAACCAGCTGTATAATGTTCTGGATAGGGATGAGCTTAGGTACATTGTCCTCCATGAGATGTGCCACATCCTCCACAATAATTCGGCGGCCAATGTTCTGCTCGAGTTAAGCAAAACGGGATTTAATCTCCTACTATCCAAATGGGCCAAAATGCCCCTACATGAGGTGGAAGACATAGTGGGAGGAGTGAAAGCCATAATAAAAGAGTTCGGATATCCCGGAGTGGAAGAACAGGTCAAAAAAAGTCAGGAGCTCAACGCCGACAAATACGCCGTCATCTGGATGGGAAAAAGAGAACCAGCAATAAGCGCACTAACAAAAATGGTTCAGGGAAACATAGAAAAACTGTCCCACATAACACGCTATGGAAGCTTCGAATTTCCAGTAATCACCATAAAAGAAAGAATAGAAGCCATAAAAAGACTCCCCTAATAATTTTGAAAAGTTTTTGCCATTTGTTTTCCCTGGAGAAAAAGGTTTAATGAAGCCTCCTTTTCCCAAAAAGCTTTATTTTGCACTCCTTTTCACGGAGACCAATATAACTAATGATAAAAAACTTTTACATTTCTTACCCCCATAACCAAAAAAGCAAAAACGAGTTCCCCATCGAGGGGGTGGCAGCTACCCGGAACCCGTTTTTGATGTTCTAATCAAAGTGTTATTTTACTTCTCTCATCATGTACGCTACCAGTAATACACCTATCACCGAGAATGTTAAACCCAGCATAATTGTAAATTGAGGTAACTTCATAAACAGGTACATTAACTCAAGAGCTGAGCCGAAGACAATTAGTACGGTTCCCAGCATTAAAGTAAGGTATCTTCCCCATTTTTTCGCCATAAGTAAACCTGCACCACTGAGGACGCCCAATGCTCCCAAGAGAAGTCCACTCCACGCTAGGATTCTCTGTAGAAGGGCGTAGCCTAAACGCTCAGTATAACTCATCCCGATGCCCGCCAGAGAAAATAGGGCAATGGGATAATATCCTGTTTGAGAGTAGTAGGAGTAAACCCAAGCATAAAGCCAGCTTCTCTCCAAGTATATTGAAACATCGGGTGGAATGGGTTGGCCGAAAAATAATATTCCACAGATAATTCCAAGAGCACCAATAATCACCAGAAACACGCTCAACACAACAGCTCCACCAGGCATATGATTACCCACTTTATTATCATCCTTTACCGTTTTGCTCGTCAAGATTATTGACTGAAGATATATAAGCATTACCAAAGTGACAAAAAAGGTTGTGAGTGAACATTTCTCATCCCTGACCCTAAATTTAACCCTGCTTTCATGTTTCTCATCTTTGGCAAATTAAAATTTTGAGACAAAATTTTGCTCCTTTGCTGCCCATTTAACCTATTTAGAAATAGCAGTTTTGCAGTTGCCCTACTCAAACTCATATTTGACGTCCCCCAAAAGATAAACAAACACGATTATTCCAAATATCAGAGGAACTATGCCGGAAACCAAGCCAAAACGGGATCCCCAAATTGGAGTAACTACGCCTAAAACCAACCCCAAACTGGACCCCCCAGCGAGAACCGCAAACGCGCTGAGAATTATGTTCATCAGTGCCATTATCAATGCCATATAGTAGCCCCAATGCTTCATTTGGAGCAGTCCAACGCCGGCAAAGAGATAACATAGCGAGAAAATGAAAATAATTGCAGCTACCAAGTGATAAATATTTATTTCAGACAGATAACTGAACATAGAAACCAATGGCTCAATCCAAAGACCAGGCGGTGATGGAGAAACTTGGAAAAATGCGAGGCTAACGAACAGGCTCAAGTAGGCTGATCGGTACTCTCCAGCAACAGTTACAGTCTCGAGAAATACTATTCCAATAAGACATAATACAGAAGAAATAATGAACATAACAGCGATAGCAACGACCCCACTTGGTCTATACGCCACAAATATCCCTCCCAAACATATGTTTGAAGACAAGCTACTTTTTACTACTAAAATGTTTTTATTGTGGCAAAAATTCCATCTCAAAGGTTGAGCCACTTCCAGACATTTATAATTTGGGCGCTCAAGTGTCTTCCAACATTAGAGGTTTGTTTGGCTGCCTAGGAAAAAAGGTTCTCGCTATGTAAGCTGGGAGGGGTAGGCTGGGGAGATTCTAAACAGAATCAGAAAAAAGTGTTTATGCTGTTCAGAACAAAAAAGGGTAGAGGCATAGTTTCCTGCCCTTATTCGAAATCGTATTTTACGTCTCCCATTAAATAGACCAGAACTATTATACCAAACACTAGAGGAATTATGCCCACCAACGAAAACATTTCAAATATACCGCCGACTATGTTGAGTATCCCCAAAATTAAAGCTAGCATGCGCCCCCAGTTCTTCATCATGAACAAGCCGACACCAGCCAAAAGGTACAGACCGGAAAAGATCACAATGCACACAACAAAAAAGTGGCTCATACTAATGTAAGACAGCTGGCTAGCCGCTAAAATAAGTGTGAAAAAGTCGACTCTCCTAAGTATTGCATCCCAAAGTATCATATTGTGTAATGTAGTATAAGATTGGGCAATAACTGTTAATTCAATGGCTATTCCTCCAATTATTCCCAGAGCACCGAAAATGAAAAACAATATAGCCAATGCAATCACTCCACCCGGTCTATAACTCATTCCAACACCCTCATACATTACTTATTTAGTTATTGAATACAGCAATGTTTTTCCATAAAAATTTTTAGATAAAACTTCCCTCTGACACGCAACCAGTTTTCCCCTGTTTAATTGGTAACCCTAAACGTTCCTCCACACTTACCGCACCTCTTTTTGGTTCAGAGGGGCTAGTGTCTTCACTCCAAAGAAAAAAGGCTTCCAACACCCGTCTGCAGGTTGAAATCAACTAATTCGAAACATGAATCCAAGTTTTAAAAAATGAACTCCAACCCCGTTAACTCCATCTTAATTGGTGCGACTCCAACCTTCCTGACTTTAAACACCATATTCCTCCCGTCTCATTCTTCATCAAAAGCCTTTTTTGGAAAAATAATTGTTTTCGAATACAGTTTTCCTAGGTGAAATCGTATTTGGCGTCACCCGTAAGGTACACGATTGTCCCTATCCCAAACAGTAGGGGAATTAGACCAAACATGAACGTGAATGATTCCAAAATAATTCCATGTATTACTAGTGGTAACGCTATTACTATTAGGAGTATTCCAATTACCAAAGAGAGGTAGCGTCCCCACTTTTTCATAGAGAGTAAACAAATGCTGGCTGGAAGACTTACCACCGAAAAAATGAGGACACCCCAAGCCGAAAAGTTAAAACTTTCAATAAGAAACAATTCCTCAGATAGTTGCATAGCAACTGACGTACCAATAATGTTCCCATTGTTTGAAAAAATTAGTCTCATTAAGTACTCGTTCCCAAACTGTAAAGATACCAGAAAATATTGAGGTGGAAGCACCACTCTCACAATTAGGAATGCTATCATGATTCCCAGAACTTGCATAACTATGTAGGCTATAGCCAATGAGACAACTCCTTCCGGTCTATAAGCCATCATTCCATCATCTCCCCCAAATATCTCTTAATAAGTCTAGTACTCTTAATATTTAAACATTCTTAAAAGGGCAAAATAAAGTTCGTAGAGCAGACAGAAAGCTCAGTAATTAAAAAGCATTTTAAAAACCTACATAAGCTGCGCTTCTTAGACAAACCAACATACGCTGAAAGCGTTTCAGATAAAGGTATGAAAAAGTTTTTCATGGGAAATAATGAAAACATGTTTTTATACCAAAGTAAAAGCACTCGCCCCATTCGGATACCAACTGTTTGGTGAAAAGTATAAAAAAATGGGAGGAAATGGAGATTGCTTCACTGAAATTCATATTTCACGTCACCCGCCAGATAGGCAACCGTGACTATTCCCAAAACAAGAAAAACTGTACTGAACAAGAAACCATACAGGAATAGGAATATTATTAGAAACAGGAGTATGCCTTCGATTATCGATATTATTCCTAGAATTAATCCCAAAACTCGTGCCCAGTTCCGCATACTGAGCAAGCAGACGCCCACAATTAGATCCAACGCTGAAAAAATCGCAGGAACTCCACCAAAAATATATGTGTAGCGAATATTTTGCGGTAAAGTGAAAAGGGGATTTGAAATACCACATAAAGCCGCTATGGGGTTAATGCCCAGCTCCAAAAGGTAGAGGCTTTCAAGAATATACCAATTATAAACTCTGATAAGAGTTAGGAAGCACCATAGCCAAAATAGTTATTCTCCGGCGATTCCCAGCCCCGCAAATATTATGAAGATAACAGAGAGGGCAACCACTCCACCCGGTCTGTGAACACTCACTTTCCCAACATCTCCTCCGTTTCTTTGAAGAAATGACCACTGCTTGCCATAAAAACCTTTCTAAAGCGGCTATTAAATTCAAAAAGAACCTATTAAAAAATACTATTTTTAAAAAAATGTGAAAGAAAAATTATGTTTTCATAGACATACTGACAAGTTCCATCAAGTCCATAACTTGGATACTCATTTTGTTTTCCTCCTTGGCATCGCTAAGATTTCTGTAACAGAATGGGCAAGCTGATGACAGTATTTCGGCCCCCGTATCCAAGGCTTCCTTCAACCTCTCAGTGGCCGCGAATGATGCCAGCTCCTTGAAACTGGATTTGACTCCTCCGCCTGCCCCACAGCACCAAGCATTGTGCCTGTTTCGCGGCATTTCCACCAGTTCGACGCCCGGTATACTTCTTAGAAGTTCCCTAGGCTGCTCATAAATTCCCAAGTGTCTACCGATATGACAAGGGTCATGATATGTGACCTTTTTGTTTATTGGCTTTTCCAGTTTTAACTCTCCCCTCCTAATCAGGTCCAAAACATAGACTGGCGAGTGCACTGCTTCGAACCCATAGTCCAGTTTGAACTTGTCCCTGTAGACTTCCTTAAGCATTCTGTAACAACCCGAACAGGAAGTTAAGACCAATTCAGCGCCTGTTTTCTCAATTTCTTTAATGTTATGCTCCGCACACTTCCTTGCAACTTCTACCTGCCCTGTCCACACTAGGGGTGAGCCGCAGCACCACTCATCCTGCATAACGGTGAAATCTTTCCCGGATTTGGACAAAATATTAAATGTGGAGTTGGCGATTTCCTTTTGTCTGTAGGCGGATGTGCAGCCCACAAAATAAACAATGTCCGCCTTTTCGGGTAGCTTAGCCTTCTTGTTCCCAAGCCAGTTTAACCTGTCCCTATGCTTCTCAATGTAGGGGTTATGCTCCTCAACCACTGATTGTCCATAGCGTTTCTGCTCCGGCATCGGTCCGAATCCTTCCTCCACGGCTTTCTCCCGGGCGGCTGCGAGCCACTCTAAGGCATATGTGTGGATTCCCTCCAGCTGGCACTGCTGGGTGCAGTTTCCGCATAGTGTGCAGTGGTAAAGTATTTCCGCCAATGCCGGGCTCCACTTAATTTTGCCCGTGTTTAGTCCCCACAATAGTAGGTTTTTTCCTCCCAAGTAGTAGGACTCAAATTTTCTCAACTCGCCGCTGGGGCAGGAGCGTGCCAGGTAGGCGTTCTGGTAGATGTATCGGCACTGCCCACATTTTCCGCAGCGATAAACCTGATCCCTGTAGTACTCTAGTTCTTTATATCTTTCAAGGGATACTCTGTCGGGAATTGTGACTTTCTCGGTTATCCCTCTTCCCGGAAGATACCTTTTCATCACTCTCTCAAATATTTCTCTTTCCTTAGGCTTAACCGCTTCCATATCTGTCTCTCTCCTCCCTTTTTATAGTCCTTGTCCGGGGTTCATTATTCCGTTGGGGTCGATGAGTTTCTTTATTTTTTGCATTAGTTCTAGGGTGTTGGGGTCTGCTTTTTCAAAGTTGCGAGCCTTAGCCCAGGGCGGGGGCTTGTATCTTATGAAGCTTCCCACTTTTCTCGCTTCCTCATCCATGTCCATGAGGCACTTTCTCACTTTTTGGATTTCTTGGGGGTCATTTTTGCTGAAGGAGATGTTCATTCTTCCAATCCAGTAGTGTCCACCAAACATTGCTCTGCCGTAAAACTGGGGCCGCCTGCCATGCCTTTTTGCAGCTTCCCTCATCCTGTAGTACACGTCAACCAAGTGCTTTGAGGAAACATATCCGCCAGTCCATTCTCCACCACCACCCCTTGCAAAGTCCCAAACCGTGTAGAGCTGAATAGGGGTACTAGTATAAGTTAGGAATTCTCCAATCTGGTTTTCAGAGAAAAGTCCAAGGGCGTCACCGAAACGTGTAGCCATCTCCCCCTCCTCGGAGCATATTTTCATTAGAGTTTCCTCCTTAGCGTCAAGCTCCTTCTCTGTGGCACCAGTGACGGTTACCAAGCCATAGAAATCTGGGAGGCCCGCCTTTTCGGGCTCATAGGGAATATTTTCACTGTCCCGCACCCCCTGAGTGGCGGTAAGCCAAACAAAGTTTAGAAAACACATGTCCACAATTCCCAGACCCGCCTTAGCAAGTCTCTTAAAAATACGTACTCCAGAATCCACAGTTTTCCCCAAAACAATGTAGTCCCTGCGGGGCAAATTGGGCCAAAGCTTAATTCCCGCCTTGGTAATTATTCCCGTCGTTCCCTCCCAACCAATAAATAAGCCCGCCAAGTCCGGGTAAGGCTGCCGCCCATACCAGTAATCAGTAGACATACAGGACCCAACCCGCACCACCTTACCAGTAGGAAGAACCACCTCTAGGCCGTTTATGAATTCTGCTCCCGTGCCTCCAATCATTCCCAAGTCCAGCATACCGTAACAAATGTATGCTGATATGACCCCGGTTCCTGGGGGAGACCAGGTGATTCCCGCTCTCAAATCCGGATGGTTCTTTAGAAGGTAGCCCTTCAAATCTCCCCACGTTATTCCACCCTCCACCACGGCATACATATCATCCTCGTTAACCTCAAGAACTTTGTTCATTCTTCTCAGGTCTACAACTATTCCTCCCATTCTGGGAATGCAGACTCCACCAATATTGATTCCAGAAATCCAGGGCACAACTGGAATTTTCTCTCTATTTGCAAGTTCAACAATCTGTCTAACTTCCTCTGTGGTTCCAGGCATAACCACAAAATCGCACTTTCCAGGCTCCTCAGCAGTCACAAAGTCCCAGTGGTAAAGAAAAAGTTCCTCAGGCCTATTGGAAACAAATCTCTCGCCCACGATTCCAGCTAATTCTTCGTAAAGCTTATTCACCTCAACTAATTTGGTCATAATTTTCCTCCTAACGCGAGTATAATTTTTCAGGTGTTTGCTACTTTTCTCCTACTTTTTCATATTAAATTTATCGCTCATATGGAGAGGACACAGACTTGCAAGCATATTTTTTCCGCCCTAGTGGAATGGTTTTTGCTCAAATCTCAGATTGGGCGTCAAATTTGTAATAGAAGGCACATAACAAAACTTAATCATTTTTCTTGCCTACATTTACTTTTTCCAGCCATCAATTTTTATACAGTGATGTTAAAAAGGAGTGAAAAATGGAGTTAACCTAGCATATAGAAACGTTGGATCCTATTAATTGGGTTTTACTTTATTGACCTTTGGTCTTTTTTTGGTCTTCTTAATTATTAAAAAAAGTTATATGCTTGTTTTTTAAGCATAAATGCAAAAGGTGTTGAGGTGAAGTATGATGGCTGGTGAACGTTTAAGTGTCGCTGGTGGTGTAATAGCCTTTCTGGCAGGATTTACAGGTGTATATTTTAGTGGGACACTTCTTTTTCCTAATCTTACTCCCATAACTAATATTCTTCAACTGCCTGTGAGCGAATTGTTGGGAAGCTATGGGACTACCCTAATAGACATAGTTTTTCTCCAACTATCATTAATCCTCCTAAATAGTGCATATGGAGGTTTTTGGCACATGCTGGGATTGCTATCTGGTGCAGGGGTTCTCCTTTTGTCCTATCCTCTCACCGCTGGAAAATGGGTTAAAGGGGTCATTATAGGTTTAATTGGTTTGGGTGCCCTAGAACTTTTTAGCGGTATTTCTGGATCAGCCAACATATTGGCGGTGGGTGGAGGATTAGCGGTTATTGGCGGTCTCCTCGGAGTAGGAGTCTGGAGGGCTACTAGATACGAGAAGCCTGAGGTTGAAGCTGCAAGGGTGGAAGTGCCTGCAGAGAAAGTGGTTGCCGAAAAAGCGGAAAAGAAGGTTAAAGGGGCCGCAAAGATTGTTCCAACAGGTGTACCGAGAGCCCAACTAGAAATATCCCAGGTTGAGGGAATCGGGCCAGTTTATGCTTCTAGGCTGGAGAAGGCAGAAATAAAGACCTTATCTCAACTGGCTAACTCTTCAGTTGATAAGGTGGCTTCAGCGGCTAAGGTTAACAAAAAGGAAGCTGAAAAGTGGATAAGGATAGCCAACCTGCTCCTCCTAGACATACTGGACGAAGAGGCCGCAGAAATTATGGTGGTTGGAGCAGAAGTAACCTCTCTAAAAGACCTGGCCGAGAGAAAACCAGACGAACTGTACGAACAAATGCAGGCAGCCCTAAAAATGGGCAAAGTCGCCATACCAAAAGACTACAGCTTCACTAAACAAGACGTAGAAAAATGGGTCAATGCAGCAAAGAGAAAATGATGCAACCAATAAAAAAGGTATAGTGTATGACTGCTTTACACCGCTGTTGGCGAGGAAGCCTCCGACTTCGGTCCAATGGCATTAAGCTGGGAATTCTTTTATTGAATTCTGCAGGTGTGCGGTTTTCGCCTTTATTCCCCCCATTTTTTTGGGTTCTAAAATGGTAAAAAGCACTATTTAAATGCTCCTTTTTGATGTAGAATCGACCAAAACCACTAGCCCTACCTCCCTAACTTAATGACATTGGACCTCCAGTCGCGGGGGGTGTCAATATTTTCACTATTCACAGATTTGTCGTCAATAAATGGTAACGAGTTAATTGTGTAGTTAGGGAGCTGCGTAAGAAACCAAAACGCCCGGCTTTGGGACAAAATTGATTTTGGCTTTTTCTTCTCAGCGTTTTTCGTCGCTAGAGGTCGTATCTGTGACGAAAAACAATACTCTATCATTGCATCACGGATGATATACGTCGGGGAACATGAATTTTGTCCCAAAGCCAAAACGCCTAAAACCTTTCTACGTTTTGGTGTCAAGTTGATTCTATTTGTTCGTTAGGTTAATTGGGATTCGAAAAAGCTTATATCGTACTCCCAATATCTGGGTTATCTAATAAATCGCGATACGGTGAAAACAAGCAATCTGGACTTACGGCGAATCGCCTCCGGATAGCTACAGAGGGAACACCCATATATGAAAAAAGCTTTCACTGAGAGCACTCCCTTATCCATCCTGTTAACTGATGCGTACAGGCAGGGGTCTGCGTATTTTATTTTTTGGCATATTCTACCCTTGAGTGATGAGTTGTTTCTGCAATTTACCGTGTTTCCCCTTATTTTTACTGTGGGCTGCTTGTTGAGGGAATTTTGGGTGTTCCGCGGGTGAGAGGTGGGCTGGGTTTGGCTTTGCCTGTGAGTATTTCTGTGATAGTTTTGTTTGTGGTGTTTGTTTTAATTGTGGTTAGGAGGATAGGTAGGATTAGACTTAAGATTTGGCAGATCATGCTTGGCGGGGCGGTGGCTGTTTTACTGACTCAGGAAATTTCTCCAATAAAGGCTTTGGAAGCAATAAATGTGGATGTGATGCTGTTTCTGTTTGGAATGTTTATTGTTGGTGAGGCCCTGTATGCTAGTGGCTACCTTTTCCACTCTTCCTACAGGCTTTTCAAAAAAGCCAAAAACGTGGACATTCTGGTACTTATGATTCTTTTCAGTATGGGTTTGCTCTCCGCCTTTTTGATGAATGACACTCTGGCCATAATTGGCACCCCCCTAGTGCTACATTTTGCAAAGAAGTACAATATTTCTCCAAAGCTTCTACTCTTGTCTCTGGCATTTGCGGTGACCATTGGCAGTGTGATGAGCCCCATAGGGAACCCCCAAAATCTTTTAATCGCTATAGGAGGCAACATCAAGAACCCATTCATCGAATTTTTCAGATATCTAACCGTCCCCACAATAATTAACCTCTTCATCACCTACATTGTACTGAAAATGTTTTACAGAAACCAGTTCGGCAAAAGTTTAGAGGATCAGAACCAAGAACCCATAAATGATGAGAGGCTGGCGCTCCTATCAAAAGTTTCCTTGATTTTGATCGTTGCCATGATTATCATAAAAATTTCTCTAGTATTTCTGGGATGGGCTGTGGAGTTTAGATTAACCTACATTGCCCTAGTATCTGCGGCCCCCATAATCATATTCAGTAAAAGGAGATTTGAAATATTGAAAAACATTGACTGGTACACTCTGATATTCTTTGCCTCAATGTTTGTCCTTATGGAGAGTGTGTGGGATTCGGGATTCTTCCAATCCTTCATAGGGTTCAATCCCAGCATAACCTCTATCCCCACGATACTGGTAACCAGTGTCATAGTGAGCCAAATGATTTCCAATGTGCCCTTCGTGGCTCTCTACCTGCCCCTTCTATCCTACTACAACCTTTTCCTAAGCCAAATACTCAACCTACCCTATTTATCCTTCCTTCCGCAACTCATGGAAATTTTTGGCGGCGTATCCACTATCCAGCTTGTGGCCCTCGCCGCAGGAAGCACCATCGCTGGAAACCTACTCATACTGGGAGCCGCCAGCAACGTAATAATTATTCAAAACGCGGAAAAAAATGGTGAAACGCTCACATTTTTTGAGTTTGCTAAAGTAGGAGTCCCACTCACCCTTATCAACGTAGTTGTTTATTGGATTTTCCTAGCCATCTTCTAGGAGTCCTCCCAAAGAGACTCGAAATAAATAAGGGGCTGCACAAAAACGTCCATCCAAATAATTTCAAACAATTTTTCCCTGTTTTCAAAAATTTAAGGAATGACCTTTCATTTTTTTATTGTGGAAGCTTTTTCTTTGACGAGCCCTTGTAGGACACCTTTTACCTAATTGGAACCTTTAAGTGGGAGGGTGGAATTGTGGAAATCTACATGAACAGTTCAATCATAATTATATTTATAAGCAGTTTAATCGTCTTCTAAATGGGGTGTGTGAAATGCTGTCACAAATGCCCATAGATCTTAGCAAAGTTAAGAAGGAAAATCTTGAAAAAGAGATATTAAGAGCAGGAATTATAGCGGAGCTAGATGCGATTAGCCTCTATGAGCAGTTGGCGGACATGACCAAAGACAACAACACAAGAAAGGTTCTCTTGGACATAGCGAAGGAAGAAAAAACCCACGTGGGAGAATTTCTAAGCCTACTTTTGAAGATAGATGGGGAACAGGTGCAAGAACTAGAAGAAGGCAAAAAGGAAGTTGAAGAGCTAACAGAGAAGTGAAAACCCAAAAACAAAAATTTAAATGGGAAATATTTACTCACCTTTTTTTCACAAAAATAGTTTTAAACCATTTTAAGTCTCTCAAAAAAAGGGGAAAAATTTGTCTTTATGAGAAGGTAATTATGTATTATACAAGTGACGGTTCATGGGTTCAAAAGTTTTAGAAAAATGTGGGAGCAATAATAATTGGCCGTTAGTGATAGGTGTTGAGGAAAATGAGTGGAGAAAGGGAATTGAAGGCTTTGATAAAAGAACTTGCAGATGAAGATTTCGTGGTTAGATTAGAAGCGGCTGAAGCCTTGGGCTCACTGGGAGACCCCCAAGCAGTGGAGCCGCTGATTGGAATTCTAAAGGATAGATTTGCTGAAGTTCGAAGCGCAGCAGCGGGAGCCCTTGGAGAAATAGGGGACCCCAGAGCCGTAGATGCCCTGATACAATTGTTAGTGAAGGATGAAGATGATGATGTTCGATTGAATGCGGCTTGGGCTCTGGGCAGAATAGGAGATAAAAGAGCGGTTGAACCTTTAATTCAAGCTTTGAATGATGAGAACTGGGATGTGGTAGCGGAGGTAGCTTTGGCCCTCGGAAACATAAAAGACGCCAGAGCCGTGGAGCCTCTTCTGAAAATGCTAAACGTGGAGGAAGGATATATTAGGGGCGTGGCAGCAGAGGCATTGGGAGAAATAGGAGATAGCAGGACAGTAGAACCCCTCATAAAAGTTTTAAAAGATGAGGACTGGTACGCCAGAAGGGGGGCGGCCAGAGCCCTAGGAAAAATTGGAGACAAGAGAGCAGTGGAGACCCTTAAGCAAAGCCTCAATGACGAGTCACAAGAAGTTCGAAAAGCCGCAGAGGGTGCCTTAAAGCAAATCGAGAAACGTAAATAAGCAGCATATCGGTTGTTGAAAAGTAAATGTTGCGGGCAATCAAAAATTTTTTATTACACTTCCCCATCTAGTTTATAGACGTGGTTTTCCCGGCGTTGGAGGAGATTTATTTGTTGAAAACTCTGCAGACTCTTATTGAGGCTTCCCGTTCACTTTCTAATTCTTGGATTGATTCGTGGAAGACTAAGGGCTATATTCTTGGCTATTTCTGCACCCATGTTCCAGAAGAGGTTGTATATGCTGCGGATATTCTTCCAGTGAGGATTAGGGCTACAGGCTGTAAAGAAACTTCCCTGGCGGATGCTTTTCTCTCTAGTTTTAACTGCTCTTTTGTACGTTGCACTCTAGAAGTGGCAATGGAAAAACAGTATCATTTTCTGGACGGAATCATTTCTTGCAATAGTTGCGACCACGTTCGGAGAGGATACGATGTTTGGAAACAAAAGGTGGGAACGCCTTTCAAACACTTCCTCCAGGTACCCCGAATAATTAACGATGAAGCAATAGAAACCTTCACCTATGAAATAACCCTACTTAAGGAGCGTTTAGAGAAGCACTTTAACATTGATATTTCGGAGGAAAAACTCTGGAAAGCAATAAAGATTTACAACGATGTTCGCGGTCTCCTCAAGGAACTCTACAATATTAGGAAGGAGGGAAGCCCCAAGATTAGTGGAACAGAATTTATGGGCGTCGTAACCGCAAGCACCGCTGTTCCCAAACACCAACTCAAACTGCTTCTGAACCAGCTCCTAAACGAACTGGTGAGCAGAGAGGGATACTCAAACTACCGCGCCAGGATACTTGTAATGGGGAGCCTTCTTGACGACCCCCACTACCTAGAAATGATAGAAAACATGGGCGGTTTAGTGGTGGCTGACGCCCTCTGCTTCGGTTCCCGCTACTTCTGGGACCCCGTTAAAGAGTCTGGGGACCCCATACATAACTTGGCTGAGAGGTACATCAAGAAGGTTCCCTGCGCCAGAATGATAGGTGAACACGACACAAGACTACAATATGTTCTTGACACCATTAAGGAGTTTGATGTGGAGGGCGTGATTTTCCAGAGGATGAAGTTCTGTGATTTCTGGGGCGGGGAATGCTTCATGTTTAGGAGAGAGCTTAAGGAGAGGGGAATACCCTTCCTGGAGCTCGAGAGAGAATATATTTTGAGCGGTGTGGAAGCCGCGAAGACTCGTATTCAAGCCTTCTTGGAAAGCATTGAGGCGAGGAGGTTATAAAAATGGGTGAACAAAAAGGTCCAGCAATGATAGAAACTCTCAGAACCATTTTTAGCTTCGTAAAAGAGAACCCCATTCCCAACGTTTACCATAAAGAGACTATAGACTGCTTGTTCACCTATGTGGACAACTACTTCAACTACAAAAAGCAGGGGAAAAAAGTTGTGATGTACAATTTCTGCTTTACCCCCGAAATCTTCTACGCCATGGACACTTATCCCCTCTGCCAGGAGGCTCTCTCTGTGGGATTAGCGGCTACTGGATTGGCCATGAATGAGCCCTACATAGACATTGCGGAGGAATCAGGCATTCCCAAGGAACTGTGCAACGCACAAAAGCCCCTAATCGGAGCCTACCTTAAGGGCGACGCCCCCCAACCAGACTATATAATTTATGCCGCCCAGCCCTGCGACTCGCTTAATATTGAGTACCAAATCTATGAAAACCTGTTCAAAGTGCCATCCTTCCCCCTCGATGTCCCCTACTGGCACTATGATCCCCAGTCAGAATTTTATAACGAGAAAACACTACCCTACCTCAAAAACCAGTTGGAAAACATGGTGGAATGGCTTGAGAAACAATTGGGGCACGAATTGGACACCGAAAAGCTAAAAAAAGTTGTTGAAATGTCAAACGAGGCTCAAGAAAATATTCTGGAATTCAATGAGTTAATGAAGTCCATCCCTTGCCCCCTCCCCAGCCTAACCCCATTCAACAACTACATAGTAGAACTCACGACTGCTGGAACGCCCGAATGTGTAGAATACGCTAAAAAGATGAGGAATCAGGCGGCGGAAAAGGTGAAACGGAGAGAGGGAGTGATTCCCGAGGAAAAAATTAGGGCGGTGTGGCTGTACACCCACGTTTTCTTCTCTCCAGATCTGTTTAACTGGATGGCTGAGAAGTTCGGTGCAGTAGTGGTTATGGATATGCTGGGCTACTTTATAACCAAACCCATAAACACCTCCAGCACTGACAAAATATTTGAGGGACTAGCGGAAAAGGTTCTAGACATGCCTATGGCTCGCCAGTGCCGGGGACCCGCAGAATACTACATCGACGACTACGTAAAGATGTGCAAGGAATATAATGCGGACTGCGCCATTTTTTCGGGACACATGGCCTGCAAGCACAGCTGGGGCCTAATAAAACTACTGGCAGAATCTCTGCGAGAAGAAGTTGGAATCCCCACCCTAACCTTTGAAGTGGACACCATGGACTCCAGACCCGTACCCAGAGTAGCCATAGAAGCTCGGCTTGAACAATTCTTCACCACCATAATGTGAAAAAGGCTTGGTGAAAAAATGATAGTGGCGGGATGCGATGTCGGCTCTCTAACTGGGAAGGCCCTGATTATGAAAAACAGTGAAGTGCTCTCCTACAGCATAGTTCCCTCAACAATTAAGCCCGAAAAAACTTCTTGGAACGCCTTAGAGGCTGCACTTGAAAAGGCGGGATTAAAAACTGGAGACCTAGAATACATTGTGGGTACAGGCTATGGAAGAATGAAGGTTCCCTTCGCTAACCTAAATGTTTCCGAACTAAGCTGCCACGGCAAGGGTGCCCACTGGCTTGTTCCCACCATTAGAACCGTGATAGATGTGGGTGGACAGGACTGTAAGGTAATCAGACTGGACGAAGATGGTAGAATCCTCGATTTCGCCATGAACGATAAATGCGCCGCAGGCACAGGAAGATTCCTAGAAGTTATGGCTAGAGCCCTAGAAGTAAAACTCGAGGAACTAGGAGAACTATCCAAGAAATCAACTAAACCTGCCCAAATAACCAGCCAATGCAGTGTTTTCGCCGAAACAGAAGTCATAAGCCTCATCGCCCAGGGAGTAGAGGTGGTGGACATAATTGCGGGAATACATGAGTCCATAGCCAGCAGAATCATATCCCTAATCCACAAAGTGGGTCTAAAAGAAGACATTACAGTAACTGGAGGAGTTGCCAAAAACAGTGGCGTGATTGAAGCCATAAAAAAGAAATTAGGGGTGGAAATAAAAAAACTGCCATTAGACCCCCAAGTTATCGGAGCCTTGGGCGCGGCTTTAATCGCTGAAGAAAAAAGTTCCAAAAAGTAGCTTAAACGAATCGGAAAAGCCAATTTCCGGTATTATTATAATCCTTTTTGGGGGGAGAAGAAGGCTTTTTTGGTCGTTTTCGCTGGGTCGCCAGATGACAACAAACCAAGATTACTATGGGGATTGGTCTATCCATTTAGATTTTATGAAGTTTATTATTTTTTTCTGCCAGAGAGATGGCTCTTTTTGCGTCTTCTTCGTCAAACGCTTGGGAGGGGATGCCTCCGGGTAACGCGTTGGGGTATCTTGTGGGAATATAGTATTTGTCAAGCGAGCTGGCGTTTGATTCTATTGTGCTAAACTCTGGGTCGAAACTTTTGGCATCTTTGCATAGTTCTGCAGTGGAGCGTCCCCACACCTCTTCGGCGCCCTTCATAAAAAGGTATGCTTTTAGAGCTTTTTCTACAGATTGCTGTGCTAGAAAACAGGCCACATTGTACCTTTTTCCTGAATGGTTGAACTTGGCGTCGTCCAAATCTTGGATTGCCTGTGAAAGCCATCTTTTAGCTTCCGCTACTCTATTTTTCATATATTACCTCTCCATTTTTCAGAGCGGATTTTATAAATTGATTGGTCAGCTTCATATTCTCAAATTCTTCAGGCGTGTACACGAATATATCCATTGCCAAGCTCGGTTTTAAATGCTGGTAGACTTCTTCCAGTCTGTCAAGAAATTTTTTGCTCGTTTTCTTTATGATGATGATATCTAAGTCGCTTGACCTGTGGACCTCATTAGTTACCAAAGAACCGAAAACAATGATTTTCTCAACGTCCAGCTCAACAATTTTGGGGATAACTCTTTTTAATTCCTCCTCTATTACCTTTTTGCGCTTCTGCGCTAAACCAATTTTGAAAGGCAAATAGTCTCCTCCACTTCTTTACATGGAAGGCTTAAAACCGGTAACTAAAGTTATCTCTGAACAATCTTTATTCTCTTTATGATTCTACAATTAAAAATGTTCTCCCTGCTTCTCACGAACTGAGAGAAATGTAGTGTTAGCCTTTAATCGGTTGAACTTTGAAAAATTATTTTAGCAGGAAGCTTACTTTTTTAGGCTGATTCCCCTTTTGCTGCTCCCTTTTTTATGGGTGTTCCGCGGGCTATTATTATGTCTCCCAGCATTGGGAACAGTTTCGCTATTTCGTCAAGGAACTGCATTATGGTCCAGGAGACCCTTTTTGGGAGGGCGTTTAGGATCCTTCCCCAGCGGTGCAAGTTCCAAAACATGGAGTGTCCTATCATTCCACTTCTCTCTAGGACGCCGTCCATGTATGCTTTTAAAACGAGGTAGTCAAACCTCACCGTGTGGTCTTTTGGGACGTCCCAGGGAGTTGGTCCATCGCCCACAAGCTTAAGTTTTCTTTTTATGGCGTGTATTCTGCGCGCCATTTTGAAGCCTAAACTCTCAAAATTTGCCAGAGAAACCACCGCCCTCCCCTCTGGTTTGAGAACCCTTGAAAAATCCTTTAATGTTGCTCTGGGGCTTGCAAAGTGATCCATTGCACCCTTACAGGTAACAACGTCAAATGCGTTATCTCTGAAAGGTAGACACTCTCCAGCCCCCCTTACTATGCTCACTTCCTGCTTGCAGGAATTCACCCAGTCTCTCGCTTTCTTAACCATAATCTTGGAGGGGTCAAGCCCCACCACTCTTGCCCCTCTTTCCGCCATCATAACCGCTTCTTTGCCTATTCCACACCCCACATCCATTGCCAAATCCTTTTTCTCCAAGAGAGCCATTTCAATGGTTCTAACCCCCATCATCTTAAAAAGGTAATCCGTATCAGGATAATAGTAGAGGGGAATCACACCTGCATCGTCATACTCTATGACCTGCCTCTTGTCAGGCAACTTTTCGAACATATATCTTCCTCAAAGGTGGGGCCTAATTGAATCACATAAAAACTTGAACAATCTTATAAATCTAATCTACTCAAGAAAGAAGACCACCAGTAACTACACAGTGTTTAGAGCTAGTCATCCTTCCTGATTGCGGGGAGGCTCCTTTACCGAAAAGTGGGGTGATGTAGATTTATTTGATTCCGTCTCCCTAATAAGGCTCCAAATCGTGAAAGAAGCCTTATAAACATCCCTTTTTTGAGGCGAAATCGAACGATTCTACATCACCCCGAAAAGGGGAACCGTAAGTAAGGCAGATTTCACACTTGAAATTTTTACAATGTCTCCTAGTAGTTTAAAATGAATCTGCCTATTTTTTTGAAATTTGAGGAGCAAAAATTTCTGGGCAACTCCTTCCCTGTTTATTTAAATTTGGTTAATCGAAAATCATAATTAGGATTTTTGCAGAACTGGTAAATAGTGTGACGTGACTAACTTGGTTAAATCGCATGTGGGAAGAGAAGCTGAGCCTTCTGAGAAGGAGCAGATTATCAGCATCCTTGAGCGTGTTGGAAGGATTCTTCAGCCCCTAGAGCTTGTTCAGATAATTAACGATTTGCCAAAGGAAATGGTTTTAGATAAGGAAAAATTGACGAGATTTTTGTTGCTGATAGCTTTTCTTGACCAACAGGCTGAATCTCCTTCCGCAAGAAAAACTGCAATACGCATCTATAACCTTTTTGGGGATGACCTGTTCTTCAAGCCCCAGCAATGTCTCATACAGATAAATAAATTAGTGGCAGTAAAGGACGATTACAAAATTTCTCCCGCAATAGGCAGAGTTTTGCCTCGCTTCGGCTGGTTCGTTCTTAGAGTTGGAGGCTTTCTAATCTATGAGATGATGCTAAACAAGGATAAGCTTTCTGATAGGCTGGCACAATTTAAGACTCCTGAAGAAGCAACTGCATTTCTGCAGGGGAATCCTCTCGTTGAATCAATTCTTAGAGAAAAGGCTGTAAGAATGTTTATTTCTTGGATAGGGCACCCCGATTTAGCAATAGATGTGTCTCACGGTAGGTGGAATAAAGCGCTTTTTGAAATGCCCGTAGATGGTCATGTGGGCAAGATTTTTTCTAGGTCCGGTCTTGTTTCTGAAGTAATTCATGAGGGCAAGGAGGGAAGCGGAGGTCGATGGAACGTTATAGTAGCCTCCAAAATGAGACCGACGATTCAAGAGGTAACAAATAATTATAGTGATGACTGCATTATGGTTGATCATGGTGCGTTTCAGTTAGGTATCCATTGTTGTCCAGACAATTTGGTAGGCATGGCCTGTGACTCTTGTCCGAGGGCTTCTGTTTGCCAGATTAAGCTCAAAATTGGCTGCGAAGGTTACTGTTTGCTTCGAGATTTTTGTGAAAGGAATTTGACCTGGCGGGTAAGAAATTGAAGTCTTTTATCATTGGTCACCTTGACCTCCACAAAAAAGGGGGGATAATAACGCTTTTTTTGGGAAAAGAAGGCTTCATTAGCCGTTCCCGCCAGAGACGACAAATGGCAAAAAACTTTTCAAAATTATTACGGGCATACTGATATCAGATAATACTAGATACTATTACCGCATACTATATGTAGAGGAATGAAGTATGCCCATGGTCTATGTTTCAGAAAAAACCAAGGATTTGCTTGACAAAATAGTTGAAGCTTTACGCAAAAATACAAACACTCCTGCGAGGGTGCTGAAGACTGACGCCATTCATGCTGCGATTGAAGAATACGCCAAAAAACTGGGTGTAAAAGAATGATGTCCACATGGCACAAAATTATCTTTGGGAATTGCAGAGACATGCGTGAAATTGCAGACGAATCTATTCACCTGGTTGTCACCTCTCCACCCTACTACAATGCCCCTTTTGACTATCCTGATCTTTACAAGAGCTACGAGGAGTTTCTCGAATTGATTAGTGCGTTTGCAAAAGAGCTTTACAGAGTCTTGGCACCAGGAAGAATTGCAGCCTTCGTTACAGATGATATGCTTGTTAAGGGTGAAAAATACCCTGTTGTTTCAGACATTACCAAAATCATGATTGAATCCGGCTTTCGGTATAGAGACCGAATTGTTTGGGAAAAGCCCGAAGGATACATTAGAATTAGCAGACGCAGTGGAGTAGTGCTGCAACATCCCTACCCCATGTACTTCTATCCAGACAACATACAAGAAAGCATAATAATTTTCCAAAAAGGCAAATTTGATTACGCCTACATTAAAACCCTTGAACCAAAAATCTTAGAGGCTTCAAAAATAGACTTGAAAAAATATAGTTCAGAAAAGTGGTATCTCACAATCTGGAGAATCACAAACGTTCTCCCCATAGAAAATAGGCTGGAGAAGGGCATAGCTGCCTTCCCCGAAGAAATACCCAGACGCCTGATAAAACTGTTTACATTTGTAGGAGAAACAGTTCTAGACCCATTTCTAGGCTCAGGAACCACAACAAAAGTGGCAAAAGAACTGGGAAGAAACAGCGTGGGCTACGAAATAGACCTCGAACTCAAAGACGTAATTTTAAAAAAGATAAACTACAACCAAGCCACATTGACCAACTCCACAGGCAAAGTAGAAATAATTGAGCGCTCAGACGCAAAAAGACTAAGAACCCACCTTCAAGAAAAAGTCAAAAATCAAAAATCAGTAGTGGACTACACATAAGCCCCAAACTATTGAGTTTAACACACCCCTCAAAACTCGTTTAGGACAATCAAGTAAAGGCTTCACTAAAAATTCATAAGCTGAGTTCCCCATACAAATAATGAAAATGTTTTCCGCAGTAAAGTATTTGAAAACCCTCCTCCTTTTTGGGAGGCGTATCATTTATTAAGTTTTAATCCTTACTTCCAGAAAACCACTAAGCATCAATAAACGAAGGCGATAGACTTGCCCTATGTTCCCCTAACCGAAAATATTATTTTCATTCAGGCAGAAAACAAGGGAAGGTATCCCTACGCTAACTCCCTTCTCATCAAAGACGAATTAACTGCACTGATAGATGCTGGATTCGAACCCAGCTTAGCTGAAAAAACCGCCAAAACCTACAAAGTAGACTTGGTCATCAATTCCCACGGTCACGAGGACCATGTGGCCTGCAACCGTTACTTTGAGGAGGGTAAGATTTGCGCCCACAAACTGGACGCCCCAGTCATAAGAAACCTCAACCGGTTAAAAGAAATATACGGTCTTAAGGGCTCAGGCGCAGAGGCATTCATGGACTACATCCTAAACGAAATCCTTCATCTTCGAGACGGTAGAGTAGACTTGGAATTTGAGGACGGATACGTCTTCGACCTGGGAAAAACCAGGTTACAGGTCATTCACACTCCAGGGCACTCCTACGGTCACTGCTGCTTCCTAATACCTGAGGAGAAACTCATCTTCCTTGCAGACATTGATTTAACTTCCTTCGGGCCATGGTATGGAGCTTTCGACTGTAACGTGGACGACTTCATTGCATCCATAGAGAAACTCAAAAAATTAGACCTGGAAATAGCAGTCACTAGTCATAAGGGGGACATTTTCAGAGGAGAAGACACGATAAGAAGCAAACTCGACTGGTACCTAAACATAATCTATCAAAGAGAGGAAAAACTGTTAAACTTCCTCAAAGAAGAGCACACACTCGAAGAAATCGTCAACCAAGCAATAATATACAGAAAATTTCCAGAACCCGTTGAAGCATTCAAACTCATGGAGAGAATATCCATGCAAAAACAACTAGAAAGACTAGTAGCAAAAGGCATAGTAGAAGAGACCCCTAAAGGTTACAAAGCAAAACAATAAACAACCACACTTCTCTCTTAACCCCTTTGATTTATGCTCCTCTCGGGCGATAGATTCGCAAAATCTTTTTTCTTTTATTGGCCTAATAATTTTAGCTTTTTTCCACATTTTTCCTAAAATTTCAAGGTTTCAACCCACTAATCCCGAAAAAGTTCCGGGAAAGGTTAAAGAAGAGCAGAAAAAGGGCCCAAAAAACACTGGATTCTGCGAATCTATCGCCTGGGGAGGGGTTTGGGTGCAGAAATGGCTAGGAAGCACTTGGAGGAGGTTTACGAGGCCAATGGTTTAGGATTTGTGCTGCTATGGGA
>JAHAWU010000157.1 GCA_018383815.1 Candidatus Jordarchaeia archaeon
TGTTAGTGGGAAGAAGGCTTTAACCTCGAAAAAGAAAAGGGAAAACGAGGGGAGAAAGAGAAAAAAACCCAAACTAAACCCCCACTCACCCCGAAAATCACCCAGATAAAGCAACCCCCAAAAAAAAGTAGCCCAAAAATTCTGCGAATCTATCGCCAGGCCGCGGCCGTCGGCCATGCCCCCCGTTGCTATTACTGGTATTTTAACTGATTCGGCAATTCGGGGAGTTAGTACAGTGGTGGCTACATTTTCGTTAAGGGGGTGCCCTCCTTCTTCAACCCCAGCTGCGATGACTGCGCTGTATCCCACCTTTTCTGCGTGTTTGGCATGTCGAACAGACCCCACCTTGTGTACCAGCTTTACGCCTGCTTCCAGGAGCCTGTCTAAGTATTCCCCATTTGCTAGGCGGTCTACGGGCATGCCCGAAATCTCCACAGCGGGCACGTTCTCCTCGATTATGGCGTCAAAATAGTTCTTGTAGTTTTCCTCGCCCAAGTGTACAGCTGGAAGCATGGTTACATTGCACCAGAATGGCTTGTCTGTGAGTTTGCGTACCTCACGTATAGCTTTCACAAAATCCTTCTTCTCGGGATAAGTGGAGGCGGTGAGACTACCTAAACCTCCAGCATTGGAAACAGCTGCGCACAGTTTTGGTACACATAGACGGTGCATTCCTCCACACAGGATGGGATGCTCAATTCCAAAAAGTTCAGTTATTCGCGTCTTCAAAAAATCATCCTCCTAGTACCTCTTTCAAAAAACACCTTTTCAAATGTGACTATTTACTTTAATGGGAACTAGTATAAAAACAATTACTCCAAATAAGTGAATTTTCCAGTCCTACCCCTTTTTTATACAGTTTTATGTTAAAAATTGGAAAATTTTCCCTCAAGAGCCCAGCCACAAAAAAAAGGAACCACCACAGATAGGAGCGTCACCTGAACATATGAGTGTGTTCAACTCAGCGAATAGGAAAGGATTATCACTTCCTCTTTTGCCAAAGGGAGGTTTCTATTCGCTTTTCCTTCAGGTTCTATGCTGGTAGCATAAAAGGAACCATTAAGCTTCTCTCCGACTTCCAAGCAATTTTAGGAGAGATCTAGATAAAGCTTCAGAATGGAATATTAACTCAAGAGTTCTTAGGGAGATATGAAGTTCTAAATAGAAGGTTTCCTTCCAGAAACTAAAACCTAAATTTCACACCACCAAAATCACTAGAGATAAAAGTGGGCAGATGTAAAGGGAATGTATATAGTGTTCAATATTTGGCTGAAATATTCCAACGGTTAGCGTAACTTTTTGTTTCGTGACTAATCTGTATTTGGGGGCCTAATTGAAATAATTGAAGTTGATAGACGCCCTTTGGGCGTTACATTCGTGGGAATTTTATTCTTTGCCCTAGCAATACTCGCCATCATAGAATCGTCCATTCTACTAGTTTTGTACATTCAAATGAGTTGGGAAACACCCTATTGGGCAGCAACCTTCTGGTTTCTCATTTTACTAGACATGCAACTACCAGCTATGGGCTCAGAATACTTCTTCACTCTTTTATCTGCCATTCAAATGGGGCAAAGCTTCCCCCTCATCTCAATTATTCTGATAGTTACCACCTTTTTCAACTCCGCCATTGCTAATGGAGTGCTGGATATGAAAATATACTCCTACACTTTTGGAACAAGATTCACAGTACTATACACTGCCATTAACACCGCCATAGTATTTTTTTACTGGTCCTACGGCCTCCAGCTCATAACTTACATTCTACCCCTATTGAGCATAATTCTCTGCATCATTATCCTTTACTATTTCCCCAAACTCATAAAACAGGAACAATATTAAAATCAAAAAATTGTGTCCACCTACTGCTCACTAATACTTTTTCAAATATCCTTCTTTATATTTCTGTTACTTTGTGTTTTCGGAGCATTTCTATTCCCACTAGGAGAATCCAGGTAACCAAGACGAAGAACACCATCCACTCCCAGATGGAGGTTGAGACAATCATGAAAATCAAATCCACCACAACAAAGAAAAATCCATAAACCGCCACAACCCTAGAGAAGAATTTGCTTCGAAACATGGCTAAGCTTAAAAGAAAAACTGTGATTCCCACCGACACAAAGAAGATTAAGCCAAAAACACTGTGTAGTGGAGACATAACCATGGGGGCAAGGCCCACACCGACAATACCAAAACAGGTAACAAGCCCCGACAACACACCCACCTTTGCAAATGTAGAGTTTCTAAGGAGCGCCAACAGGGCTGGAAATATGGGAAGGATTAGGAAACCCAAAACTATCAAGCCCACATTAAATAAGAAGGCTGAGGGGCCAATACCCAGCTCACTTATGGCCTGATACCAGATGGAAAAACCCGTATTAATTACAGGTAGAGGATAGGGAATCAAAGGAATGGTCAAGCCCCTAAAGGGAAAAATAGTGTACTGAAGAAGCGCTCCCAAAGTGCAAACCGTACCCACAATCATTGAAACAAGCGCAAAAATTCCACCCACGAGGGTAGTCCTGGCATTTACACGCCTTGTTCCAGACCTCGCCATAAAGGTCACCTCTCACCACAATTTTTAATTATTGAATGTCCAAAACAATAAAAGAATATTTAACATTTTTGGTCAGCAGCGTAAAGAATCAGGTACAGCTTTCCCAATTATCGGTAAGATTTACTTGTAAGAAAATGTAAGACGTGTCGGTGGCAATTATGGTCTCACTTGACTAGTTATCCAAGGTTAAACTTAGTTCCAAAGGTCAAATTGTTATCCCTAAACTTGTCCGCGAATTTTACCACATCAGGGAGGGGGGATGAAGTACTCATAATTCCCACGGAGAAAGTTGTTCTAATAAAGAGAAAAGAGGAAACAAAGGGGTTAAGGGGATTACTTAAAGACCTAGAGGTCGACGTAGAAGAGCTTGAGAATATTCTAGCTGAAGCCAAAAAAAGCCTCACAAAGTTGATTTAAATGAAAAAATATGTATCAGACACTGTTGCCTTTCTGTAATTTCTCCTTGGCAAGCTTCCAGCTGGTGCCGATGAAGCTTTCAAAGAAGCGGAGAAGGGAAGGGCTGTCATATATCTGCCCACAATAGCCGCGGCAGAACTCTACTATCTCTTTGATAAAAAATTGGCTAGAGCATTGGCACAAACTTAGAAATAAAATGTCCGAAGCAGAAACATTTTGATATTATCCCTTCGATGAAAAGATTTTGAATATCTTTAAATCCACCAAGGCCAAAGAGCTTCACGACAAGATTATACTTTTAACCACCAAGGCTCTCAAAGCAGACGCTCTCCTAACAAATGACAAAGAACTAGTAAATCTCCAAGAAGTACACATCATCTGGACATAAGCAATTTCTGACCTGCTCCACTAATACTAACAGTGAGTAAATTATGTCAATCAAAACTTCTATCCTATAAAGATCCGAATAGTTTTTAAAAATTCGTTGTTAAAAAAATTGCAGAACATACTTAGCATCGCCTACTGTTAGTAATGTGATACTATATATTTCGCGCTCTCATAAATCTTGATGTTTTTCTACGCTTAGACACCGAGTTTAGTAGTTAATTAAATCAGTTTCAACGAAACACGAACATGCCATACTGTTTGGCACTCCTCGCGAAAGTCAAATGTCATTAAGTTAGGGAGGCGGAGCTGTGTGGTATTGGTCGACTCCACCTCAAAAAATGGGGCTTTCAACAGGGCGTTTTGCCCAGTTAGAACCCAAAATAGGTGGGAGACTCAGAGGAATCCACACAAACTACAAGAGCATAAGAAAAGAATTCGGGCTTAATGCCATTGGACTAAAAGTCGGGGCTTTCTAGCCAACAATTCTTACAAGCATTTTTTTGTCAAAAAAGTCTATGGCGCCCCCCAAGTAGATCCCCATTCATGAAGGCGTATTTGTTTTGTGTTTCTTTGTGCGCTTGTTTTTATCCCAAGTGTTTCTCGTATACTTTTTGGATTCTTGTGGTTAATTCTGCGTAGTCTTCTGGGGTCAAATCATACATTGCTGCATTGGTGAGCTCCTGTACGCCTTGTAGCTTTTCTTGGGTTTCAGGTGAGAGGTTTAATAGTGACTGCATTTTTTCTGGGTCGCCAACCATTTCTCCCATCATTTTCCCTAGGAGTTCTATGCCTTCGCCGCTAACCATGTTTTTCATCATTTTTTCGATTATACCCATGCCCATTTCCATCATTTTGCCAAAGTCTTCTGGATTTTGTTCATCGGGTTGTTGAGGTAGATTCTCTAGATTTTTCAGGTCTTCTTCAGATATGCCAGAGAACATTTGCTCCATAAGCTTTCCCATCAGAGCCATGCCTTCTCCGGTAAACAAATTGGCCAGAATCTGTGATCCTGCTTCTCTGATTATATTCTTATCTTCCTCGGGAAGTTCTGAAAGTATTTTATCAATTCTACTCTCTAGATACTCCATCTTTTCCCCTTTGCTCATTTTTTTGATTTTCTGAATTTCCTCATCACTAATCAAAATTTATCACCTCAAATTTATAAGTAAAATATAATCAAAGAGGAAGTAATAACCTTTTTTAACGTCTTAATATTAATTTGTATCAATAAAAATTCCCAAAAATGGAACTTTCTCTATAAGCATCAGATTGGGATTAAATAAACGACAGATATGCACTAATTTTTACCAGCTTAACATTTATTTTGGAGGTTGCGACATGAGTAAGGGAGTCAAGTTTGGTCTAGACCTAAGTTTAGAGGCTTACGAAGCTGAAAACTGGGAGAGGTACATAAACTTTGTAAAAACAGTGGACGAAGATGTTTGGGATAGTCTATGGTTAGGAGACCATCTAGGAGGTCTACCACCAATAAGTCCCTTTAAGAATTACAATGTTTGGCCCCTTTTCAGCATTTTTGCTGAGTTGAAGAGTAAGCCTTTACTGGGAACCGCGGTAACAGACCCCCACCGCTACCACCCCGCAGTGATGGCACAAATGTCTATGACCATAGACCACATCTCCAATGGAAGATTCATCCTTGGAATAGGGGCGGGAGAGGCTTTCAACCTTGAAAGTTATGGCTTCTCCTACAAGAAGGAGCCAGTGTCCAAAATGGTGGAGTTCATAGAGGTATTGAGGAAATTGTGGAACTCCCGAGGACAAAAAGTGAGCCATAAGGGTGAATTTTTTGAACTAAAGGAGGCCATTTTTGAACCACCGCCAATAAAAAACCCCATACCCATCTGGATGGCGGCCAACGGCCCCAAAACTAGATGGTTGGCGGGAGCCATAGCTGACGGCTGGATACCCCTCCCCTTCAGCGCAGATACCTACAAGTTGGAGGCGGGTGAAGTAAAAGACAGCCTAAAGAGAAACAATAGGGAAATGGAAAACTTCACATTCGGATACTGGAACTGGATCTTTATACACGAGGATGAAGCGGAGCTACAACTGTACCTGGAACTCAAGAAGCTTTCCATACCCATCCAATTTGCCAAGGAAATGAAGCTATTAGGGTACTGGAGGGAGGAGAAGAGGGAACTATACAAAAAACTGGGTTTTATCCCTGAGAAATTGAGTCTGCTTAGTTTTCACAGCATTGACCAGTTGGACTTGGGTGTGGTGGGCGAGATTGTGAAGGATGTTCCCAACGATTTTGTGAGAGAGGCTACTCTTATGGGTACAAAGGAGGAGGTTACCAAAAAATTGGAAAAACTAATAAAGAGTGGGGTTCAACATTTTGTTCTAATGATTGATAACGAGATAGCGAAAGACCCAAAAAACCCCAACCCATATACATATGAACATGTTTACCAAATACTTACGAGGGAAATTATACCATACATTAAAGAACAATACTAATCAAAAAATGATGAGTGTAGATACAAAATTTATTTTGGCAAGAAAGATTAATTTTATGAGGTTGTGGAATTGAGTGAAGACTTCTTTACACGGAACCGGCTTCTAATTTACCTCTTAATACTAGTCGTAAGCTGGAGTGTTATTACTCTGGTTCTTGAAGTGCTCTGGGGCGAAGTGTACGGCTTTGTATCTGTTCCCATACCCGAATTTTACCCGTTCACCTGGTTCACCGCTTTTCTCTCTGTGGGGAGACTTTTAAGCTTCCTGCTCCTGGGAAGCATTGGAACCATAATGCTCTACCTAATTTTCAAGGAGATACTGGCTCAGCCTCCAGAAACCGAAGAGGCCAGAAAGACCAAAACCCTAGCGGAAATCATTTTCATGCTATTCATTTTCATCTTTCTCAGCGGATTAGGGATGCGCTACGTAGCAAACGAATTACACACATTCACTTACTACATTGCGCTGGTTGCCCCCTACACTCCATTCACCATAGACCCTGTAACTTTCACCAATAATATCTATTACCTCAACTATCTCTTTGACGAAACACTTGGCCACAAATTCATCTACCTCGGAATTATTGGCTTCATAGTTGCGGGAACCATCCTGCAAAACCAGCATGGTTACCTAAGAAAATTCACCCCACTAGACTACTCTCTGCTTGGCTTTCTAGGCTTACTCTTCGGCCTGGGAATAGGAGTAAGCGTGGTGGAGGGACAAGCAGCATTTGAAACAATTATTTTCTCCTCCTCAGCCTTCATCGTCATGGTACTACTACTGTGGAGAGGCAAAATACATTTCACCGAAACTGATAAACAAACTGTGAGGTCAAATCCCTTCTACGCCTTCTCACTCCTATTCTTCATTGGCAATGTGGCTGCTATCGTAGTCTGCGCAGCGATTTACGGAATTTTGCCTGCATATCCCTTCTTCATTCAGCCATCACACGCAGCATTAATTAACAGAGAAATGCTACAATACCTCTTTTCACTCCTATAAACAGGAGGAAGAGTAAACAAATCCAATCCCCCCTTTTTATTTTTGAAAATGATTCCAAGAAATGCTCCTGATACACAGAATGTTGGAGGTTACCTTTTGTATGACGCCATAGTGGTGGGGGCGGGAATTGGAGGATTATACTGCGCCGCTAAACTTGCGAAAAATGGTAAAAGTGTTTTACTATTGGAAAAAAATTCCCACATTGGTGGCACAAGCCACATTTTTAGGAGAAGCCCTTACTATTTCCCGATGGGCCCCTTATCTTTCAGTTCTCCTGATTTGATATGCGAATTATTAGATGAAATTGGAATCACAGAAAAAGTTGGTTTCAAACGCAACCATTTCCAGCTAATCACACCCTTTTTCGACATTGTTTACTCCCAATCATTTGACAAATTGGGAGAAGATTTGAAAAACCATTTCCCAAAAGAAAGCCAAGGCATCGACACCTTTATCCAAAAAATGCGGGAAATAGTTAAAGCCATCGAAAAAATTCATCAGTGGCATCCCGACTACCTAATGGGCAAAAATAGGACCGGGGCATTAAAAAACCTTCCCAAGTACAAGAAGGAACTCGAAATCATAAATGAAAACCTACAGATTCCAGCAAAAGAATACCTCAAAAAACACATATCCACCAAAATTTTGCGGAATTTTCTGGGATCACAAAGCACCTATGAACCCGTAATGTCTTTAACCCTTCTGGCACTCATGTGGAACTTCACCACCGAAAAAGGCATCTGGTACCCCTCATGCAACATTCATGGAATAAACCAACTAGTATACGACTGCATTCTAAGCAACAATGGAGAAGTAAAACTGTCAAAAGGAGTTAAAGAACTTCTAATCAAAGATAACCACGTCGTAGGAGTAAAAACTCTTAATGGCGAAATCTTCAAATCCCACTGGGTAATATCCAACGCTGACTATAAGAAAACCTTCCTAGAACTAGTAAACCCCCATTTT
>JAHAWU010000034.1:0-6864 GCA_018383815.1 Candidatus Jordarchaeia archaeon
AAACTCTTCAGGAACATTTGGTATGACCCAGCTCACAAGAGCTAACACTATAAGTAAAATAGCAGCAATTAACAAAAGGTACTGCCAGAATCCAGTGCCCAAATCAACCAAAAAGCCTAGGTATGCTACTTGGAATGTTACTTGATCATACAGCCAAACAGTGCTTAATTGGAACCCACATATGGCTAATAGAAGCAGGTACACTGATCCCAAAAGAAATCCCAAAATCTTGGAATACCTTTGTAAAATGTCACGTTGCTCGGCGAGGTAGAATGCCAAGCCGTATACCACTAGCATTATGCCTGCACCCGCAAAGTACACAACAGCAATTCTAGAAACTAGGAAGGGCGTAGACATATAGTTAATTAGAATGAAACCAACTAAGAGAGAATTCCTGAATAAAAACCAGTACTGAATAAAATCACGCGAAACTAGGAAGGCTATACCCCCAAATATGATTGCTAAACCAAGTATGATAAGCGTTAGGGGTAGCATTTTTCCAGAAAATTCTTCGAATCCCGCATAAAAAACGCCGCCCGTTGGCCTTTTAGTACTCGGCTTAGATGGCTTTACCGCCCTTTCAGTGGTTTCCGTCTCAGATTCTCTAGATTGATTCTCAGTCATTTCAAATCCCAACATGTTTATTTCCTTAATATTAGAACCTCCAGTGATTAAAAGTTTTTTGAGACACAAAACGTTTTTCATATAAACACTCAGAGAAACGCTTCTAGACCGATTCTGAGTCGGCTCACATACGTGGTTCACATTCCCCCCTTAGTTTTCCCATCCTCCCAAAAAGCGTGTTCATATGACTTCTACCCTATTTGAAGCCTAACCCTTTTTTGGAAACTCTTTACCCTTCAAATATCTTAAGTCGCAAAGATGTACTAGAAACTTTTTGTACCTCTTTGTACAGAAAATTATCGCATAAAAACCGATTCAAACCATTTAAGACACAATTTTACAGATACTCGTTTCCATTTTTCTAAGCGGTCGAAACGTTTACCAACTTTCCATAACAAGTTTTGGAAAGATATCTGCAACTACCTTTCTGTTTTAAAACACCTTCTTAAAGATGGTGCAATAAACTGTAAGAGTTAAAATGCATGAAAAGAACAAAAGGAGAATAGGAAGGTTGCTTTTTATCTATCCAAATTAAACCTCCCGCAATTCAGTTTTCAAACTTACCTTCTCGGCCCCTTGGTATTTTCCTTAAATTATAAAATTTAACCTGTCAACGTTCAGGGTTCTCCCGCTCCTACCAGTGAACTCACTTGATTCTTATTTTTAAGCGAGCTTGTACTTGTTTTGTCTTAGATCTAGAAGATTCGGAACCTTGTACACTATTCCACTTTCTAGTAGTGTTTTTAGTGCGTACCTTACTGTTCTTGGTGCGAAGTTTGTCTTTTTAAAGATGGCTTTGGGAGTAAGTGCGCCTTCTTTTCTCAAAATCTCCATAACTATTAGTGCGGACTGGGGCAGGTGGCAATTTTCCTCTCTTTCCTTAACTTTTTCCACAACAGCTGCTGACGCCATGGTTTTTTCCTCCTTTCTATAAATTTTAGTATAAATGTTTATTTAGTCTTATTAAAATTTTTTACATAAAAAGGATATGTCTTTATGCTCTCTTTATGTTAACATAAAAAACATAAAAATTAGTAAAACAAGAAAATTAACATAAAATTTTTACCACAGGAAACAAATTGACATCAAAATCATACATTAGGGCATACCTTTAAGCACCAATGAATATCCATGGAATAGCTTGTTTCCAAAATTTTTCAAAACTTATTGCTGATAGGGTGGAGAGTCAGTCAAGTTATTTTGGAAAACACGACAAAATTTAAATCTGGAAATAATTATGTACGCGATAAGTTTTAAAGGAAAACAATTTAATCTGCTTATTATACAACGAGTATGTTGAGAGTGGTACCTTGAGTAAAAGGGCTAGTACGCACGACACCTGGCGTGATAAGCAATGGTATAGTATAATTGCTCCTCCCTATTTTGGTAATATTGAGGCAGGAGAAACTATCTCAGATGACCCTGAAAAATTGATTGGACGAGTTGTGGAAACCACGCTTTACGATGTGACGGGTGATTTCTCTCTTATACATGTTAAGTTGTTTTTTAAGATAATTGATGTCAAAGGAAATAATGCTTACACTGAGTTTAAAGGGCACGACTTAACAAGGGATTATCTGAGAAGCTTGGTGCGCAGAGGAAGTAGCAGAATTGATGGAATTTTTGACGTACAGACTAAGGATGGTAGAATTCTACGCGTCTCTGCTGTAGCCTTTACCCTGAATCGAGCTAAAACAAGCCAGGAGAGACTGGTGCGGAAAATAATGCGCGATGTTATCTCGTCAAAAGCTTCGCAGCTCGCTTTTGGTGAATTTGTGCAGGAGGCTGTCCTAGGAAAAATCGCCTCAGAAATTTATAACCAAGCAAAGAAAGTAATCCCCCTAAGGAAGTGCGAAATAAGGAAATCTAAAGTGTTAACCAAGTCCAAAACAGTAAAGGCAGTAATGGAAGAAGCAATGGAACAAAGGAGAACTGAAATTGTTGAGGGGGGTGAGTCAGTAGCCTCCTAAAATACTTGGACTCGTCTCCTAGGCTTTAAGATTTTTAAGTGAGGTGTGTGGGGAAAATGTCTGAAAAATGTATTAGGTGTGGTTCAACTGAAGTGGATGTGGTGGTGAAGCAACCAATACCTAAAGGTTTTAAATACACTTATAAGTGTTTAAAATGTCAGCAAACATGGACAAAAGAGAAAAAATCCAAAGTCTAGCCACCCCTATTATCACCTCTCGGCGAGAGAGATTAGGCTTTCAGTTAGGCATATACTTGCAAGTATATCATCTAATATAGAAATGAAAGTTTCTATCCTGCAAATGCATTCCACAACTATTTTGACCTCCCTACCCTTAAAGGACATATCTATTGAAATATTTTCCGGCAGTGGCTTGTTGTCTGGTGTCAATGATTTGGTGATAATCTCTGCCTGTTTCTGATTCTGGCATTCTATGTTAATGCTTGCCTTTATTTGGACCATTTTTTCCACTCAGCTGTTTTTCTATTATCTTATTCAAAAGTTGTAAGAGTTTAGTCTCCGTGCCTGCGGCTATATGTGCTCCCGCCGCGATGTTATGGCCGCCGGCTGTGCCTTCTGGGCTTAGTTCCTTCACTGCGGCTCTTAGAGCAGATCCCAAGTCTATTCCCTGTTGCACTTGGTAATCGGTGGCTCTAGCAGAAACTTTCACCATTCCGTCTGAGGCTTCTGCGAAGGCAAATACTGGTTTGTCTTGCGGGATTATACCTGAGGAAATGGCTATTGAGGCTATCGTCCCTATTATCCTGTCGTCTATGAGGTTGCCTCCGTGGAAATACTGGAGGTGTTCCTCCTGGATTACGTTTCCCGGTTTTGTGAGCCAACCCATGTATCCTGCCAATTTTTCACGGTAATCTGAGGTGATGCTTTCCACTTCTTCCAGTGCTTTTGACCTGTCTCCTAAACATATGGCTACTCCTAAGCCCGGTTTTCTCATGCGTCCACACGCATTTAGTAAAGCTGAATACTCTCTGGCGTCTCTGAGTGGGGTTTGCTTCTCTTCCTTTGGTAGGATGTATATGACGCCTACTATGCTTTGTGCTTCTTCAGGGGTCATTTCTGCTGGTCCCAGCATGTATTGGATGAGTTCGGATACTAGTTTTGTTTTCTCTTCTTGGGTGAGGTCGGATATTGTTCTCCAGTTACCGTTATCTTTTAATGGGATTTTTACCTTCTCCGTTAGGAATTTGAGGCACGCTCCATGGTTTCCAGATAGGCCGGGTATGAAGGGGTCCGTGGTGTACTCCAGGGCCATAGCTATGGGGCGTGTTTCTCTTCCAAAAAGACGAACTCCCGTGGTTTCCTCGAGTACACCCTGATCTATTCCATCCTTTACTATCTCGGTATTCACTCCGAATAATCGGTGTTGTTCCCCTTTGTCCTGTCTGTCTCCAAGTGCACCCACAACTGCGAGGGGCGCATATTTCATGTTTGACTCATCTATACTTTTAGCTACTAGGTAGGCGACTCCTGAACCACTAATTTCTGTGGCTCCATCAATGCCAGCTAGATGTGGATTTGCCTGAATTATTGTGGTTTCTTTTTCTGGAGGATGATGATCTATTATTATAACGGAATCCGGTGGGAGATTTTTTTCGATAATTCCTATCTGGCCACTGCCTAGGTCAGTGAAGATAAATACGCTATCCTTGGCATCTTTGATTTCGCGGAGGTTTTCTTCTCTCAATTGCTGAACTATTCTGAGATGGAAGCGTGCCTTGCGTTTAAGGAGAAAAGAAGATGTTATGCTGGCGGCGGCTATGCCGTCTGCGTCAAGGTGAGATATTATGCGGAAGAATAGGTCTTTTTCACAAGCTTCTAGTATCTTCTCAGAAACTTTTTTACATTGTTCGTATAGTTTTGAAAATTTTTCACTCAAAGTCCGCTTATCCCACACTCGTTTACCTTATTAGAGTGGCGGCTCTTTCAGGTTCGTATCTCCAGTCTGGTGGTAAAATTTTGCGCCTCTTGTAATACTTTGATAATCTGTGAATTTTTGATTCGGTTTCCTGTAATCCCCTTTTTGAATGTAGATCTTTAGGGTTCTCCTCCAAATGTTTTCTTATGGTGACTGCCTTTCTTATGAGGTTAGTTAAGGGTTCAGGCATGGAAGGCGCTAAACCGTTCTCAGCTAATACTTGTGTAATGGATTTGCCTACTATTGCTTTAACAAGAGGTACTCCATACTGGTCTCTCAAAATCAATCCAATCATTGATGGTGGTTGTCCCGCTTTTCCAAGTTCGATTATCTTGTCCGTTACCCATTCAGGTGTGCGGTCAAACCATTCTGGTGGCTTTAGCACGGGAGGCCTAGTAGACCCAGATTTTCCCTTCGACTTTGAGTGCATTCTTGCCATTATTAATCCTCTGTTCTTTGTTTGTAGGGATAGAAATAGTAACCATCCTTAAATAAATTTCGAATAATCTAGTGATTTAATCCACTCGGCAAATTTCTTTAAGGCTTTCGTTCTGTGGGAAATAGCTGTTTTTTCAGAGATATCCATTTCCCCGAATGTTCTTCCATCTCCCTCCTCAGGGATAAATATTGGGTCAAACCCAAATCCGTGTCCCCCGCGTATTTCTTTGCTTATCTCGCCCCTCACTTCACCTTTGAAGGTTGTTGTACTTTTACCGTTACAGAAGGCTATTACGGATTGAAAATAAGCCTCTCTATTCCCCTTATCTGACATTAATTTTAATATTCCTTCATTGGAGATCGTTTTGAAAACGTATGATGAGTATGGCCCTGGAAACCCATTTAGTTCCTTTATGAATAGGCCTGCGTCTTCCACAAATAAGGGTTTTCCCTGGTTTTCCCATGCCTTTTGAGCACTGAAGACTGCTATTTCCTCTAGGTTGTCTGACTGTATTTCTATGAGTTTCATGGGTAAATGTAGGAGGAGTATACCGTACTCCTTCAGTGTTCTTTCTGCTTCTTCAACTTTACCAATATTGCTTGTTGCAAAAAATACCGTTTTCCTTTTATCCACATTACCACTTCCTTTACTTATTTATTTCATCTTTCTCTATGGTACCTTCCCCTCCTCTCAATTTCGTATAATCTTTCAATAACCTCCTCTGATTTACTTGTAGCTTTTTTGTAGCCCTCAAGAACCGCTGCGAAGCCGGCTTCCGCATAGGAATAATGGGTGCTTTGGAGCGCTCTGCGCATAAGGTGGAGGTCAACTCCTTGATCCTCAACAGCGACAGAGTAATCACCCAATCCGAAGTCAATAAAGTATACTTTAGAGTTGCTAAGGAGCATATTAGAGGTGGTTAGGTCTCCATGTATAATACCTGCATTGTGTAGACGGCCGATTAACATTCCAATATGGGTAAAAAGATCCTTTTTCTCCCGTTCTTCCATGTTTTGAATAATTGTCTTAACCTGCTCTCCTTCTATAAAATCCATTACAATCGTAGCTTCTTCAAGATCTATGAAGTAAATCATGGGGGTTGGAACACCTGCTTTTCTTGCGTCTGAAAGTAGGCGGGCCTCCTTCACAGTGCGGTCGTACCTCAGTTTTTCATCAAGCTGCGGCACTCTGTATAATTTAGGTATTCTCTTCTTTACAATCACCTTTCTACCGCAACATTCCTCTTTGTACAAGTATGCTTCGGCGCCCTTTTTGTACAGCAACTATCCTAACACCCTCCTCTAAATCCATGGAATGTCCACCTCGTCTAAACGCCATTTGGGACGCACAAGGCTTTCTTCTACGGTTATAGTTTGCCCAAACTTGTACGCAAGTATTCCTGTCCAAGCAATCATTGCCCCATTGTCTCCCGCCAAATCTTGTGGGACAACATAGAAGTTTGCTTCGTGCTCGCTAGAAATTGCTCTCAACATTTCCTGTAACCGTTTATTTCTCCCAACGCCTCCCGTTAATAGAACCTCCTTTTTACCAGTATGTGCAACCGCCCGCTCCGTTACTTCTGCAAGCATAGAAAAGGCGACTTCCTGCAAACTGTAGCAGAGATCCTCAACTCTGCACTCCTTTATCTTATTTAATGCTGCTGTTAAAAGGCCCGAGAAGGATAAATCCATTCCCTTCACCGTGTAAGGCAGAGGAATATAATTTTTCCCCTCCTTGGAGAGGCTCTCTATTTTCGCTCCACCGGGATGTTGAAGCCCAATTGCTCTCGCAAATACATCTAACATATTACCAATGGCGATGTCTAGAGTTTCCCCGAAGACTCTGTAGCGCCCCTCATCAAAGGCAGTAACCATAGTATTCCCCCCAGAAACATAA
>JAHAWU010000034.1:6903-31036 GCA_018383815.1 Candidatus Jordarchaeia archaeon
TGGCGATGTCTAGAGTTTCCCCGAAGACTCTGTAGCGCCCCTCATCAAAGGCAGTAACCATAGTATTCCCCCCAGAAACATAAAGGGTGACAGGATCCTTCACATTTGTTGCCAACTTACCTATTTCCACATGAGCTACACAGTGGTTTACACCCACTAGAGGCACATTTAATAGGAGTGATAAGGCTCTCGCAGCAGTCGCTGTGGTTCTTAGGCAAGGCCCTCAAGGGAGATAAAGGATAAACCTTTACTTAGCCCCGGACCTTGAGAAAAAGCCACCAGATTTATTTCCCTCATGCTTATGTTCGCCTTTTCCAAGGCGCTGCCTATCACTTTCTTAATTACCGCTGCATGATGTTGAGCAGCCTCTCTCGGATGTATTCCTCCCCTAAGAGGAATATATTCATCCCAAACATTTGAGAGAACTACACCCTTATCGTTGACTATGCCGGCTCCGAGTGTATGGGCTGTGCCTTCCAAACCCAGACAATTAATGGACTTTTTTAACTCATTATTATCCAAACTCAATCCCCAACCAAGAAGCGAGTTAGTCGGCCTTCCAAAAATCAAATTAAAATGTGTGAGTCCTATTCTTTACTGCGGGTCAAAAAGTGAATAATAAAATACAAATTTGTGAACTTAGAAATATCCCGAAAATCTACTGCTAGCCGGCCCCACTAGGAACTCTCCTTTTCGTTCTCCTTGCTTTCTCTTTTTTTGAACTCCGTATAGCCACATTTCCCACAACTAAAACGATCGTAATGCTCAGCCATCCAATAGCCATCCCCACATCTTGGGCATGTAGTTTTCAGTTTCTCCAACTTGTTTCCACTTATTTTATAATACTTACTCAATCAAAATACCTCCAAGAAATTATTCAGCTCCCTACTTAGTTTTTGGTTTTGCTGGTTTTGCTGGTTTTGCTGGTCCTTCTTTCTTTTTTTCTTTTTTTACTTTTTCTCCCAGGTTTCTCATTATTGTATGCTTTTGTTCCACTTGTTTGGCTCTCTCTACGGTTTTGTACAGTCTTGCTGTTCCTTTTGACCGAGTCATTCCATACTCTGATTTAATATTTTTAATGTACAGTTTTTGTATGTCGGCTGCTAGGATTGCTGCTAGCTTATTTCTCACTTCCTCTATTGAGGGTGTTCCTTGTGAGTTGTGGTCTACTATGAATGTTATTTCTTCACGTTCAAGTAGTGGATTTTCTTTTCTTGAAATTATACTTATTTCCATTAGATGGCCTCCATATGGCTTATGATATCTTTTACTTCTCCCTTTTTATTATTGTCCACTTCGACTATGACTAGTCCCTCTTTGGGTTGACCATAAATTACTAAGGATTTGTTCGGTGCAAGAAGAATGGCTGGCATGGTGAGCAGGTCTTCTTCACCTTCAACGAATATTTCTATTGGGACATTTGAATCATAGGCTTTTTTCAATATATTCCATACTCCTGCACTAATCATTGCCGCTGGATTCTTTACTTTCATCTGGATACTGTTTGGTAGGCTTACATTCTCATTTACTGTCCTTAATGTTTTTCCGTCAATTATACAGATATCTGGGACTAGGCCCACCTCAATTAGGTTTCTAGTTACTATGTCTCCTACAGCTACCAGCTTGGGCGGCATTTTCTCCAGTATTATCTCTTTAGCCTTAAGTGTGGTTTGGGGATGTTTGCCTCTCAGGAGGGTGCCGAAGGGCTCTTTAAGTCTATCCCTGAGCCTGACAGGGAGTACTAGGTCTCGAACTGTTTCCAATGTTTAAAACCTCATCTGACTCTAAGTGCATATTTCCCTTTATTTTTTATTTGCAGCTTTTCTGCTATTTGGGAGTTATTAGCATCAAAAATTATGACCATGCCACTATATTCGGTGGATAAAGTGGAGGATTTACAATTGGGGCATGTCTGCCCCGTAACTATGAGGTGACAAATTTTACAGGCCTTTTCCTTCATTTAGAACCCTTCTATTATGCTTTTTTCGCCTTTTTCTTCTTTTTCGCCTTTTTAGCCACAGGTTTCGGTTCTCTGACTTCTTCTACTTCTTCTTTTTCCTTTACTTCTACCTTAGCACCGCGAAGTTCTTCCTCTATCCACTCCAGTTTACCCAGAAAAGGTTGGCGCATCGTTAATCCCAACTTGCCGCTTCTTATCCCCCCACCAATGGAAACTGCGACGATTCTCGCCCTCACTCTATCATTTTCTTGTATTATACGACCTGTTTCTTTTCCTATCAGAGCGGACCTCTTGGAATCATAGGAGATAAAGTCATCAGTGATTTGGCTAACGTGGCATAATCCGTCAAGGGGACCCAATCGGATAAATGCTCCGAAATCTACAACCTCAACCACCTCTCCCTCAACTATTTCATGTTGTATGGGTTTAAATGTAAGTACACTAAAAACTACTTTGTGAAAGGCAGCTCCGTCCCCTGGAATTAATTTGCCCGCTTCTACGTTCTCCACGTCCACAACACATATGACTACCCCTAGGTCTGGGTCAATAATCCCCTCGTATTCTTTTATTAAAATCTCCATAGCTACTCTTTCTATTGGTTCTCCAAATTTTTCCGGCGGTATGCGCACAGTGTCTACAAGACTAATTAATTCGTACACTTCTCAATCACCCATGCAATAAATAAGTATGCCCATGATTATCCTCAAAAGATTTTATTATGCAGTTTTATCCCCTAAATTTCGGGATTACGCTTTTTACAGGCTTTAGAGCATTTTTAAGGATAACACTATTTAAATTTGTAGTAAATTAAATTTTTCGCAATTTTTCAAGTTATGGGGCCAAATCTGCCTTTTTTACGCCTCTCTCCCCGAGAATGGGGATTGTTCAGGTTTTTCTACATGGCGAACTCCAATCAAAAGAGAGAAAAACGGTCCCTTCTCAAGCATTTAAAGCTTAATGCTTGACTCCCATCACGACAGCTGCCAGCATATCCTTTTCCTATTTTTTAGTTTCTTCTAACACGATTCTTTTTTTTGAAATCTTGAAATCCTATAATCATTAAAGCTTACAGGTGTCCCTCCATCTGTAAATGCGATTTTTGACGTACAAATATTGTTGGTATTCCCTCAGACTTGAGTTTTCTTCGTAAATTGCGGTCATTAGTTGCAACAACACAATACGAGTTTTTCGAAAATCTGACAATTAAATCATCGAGATTCCCATTTTGGTTTGCTGGCTCCACAACCTTGTACCTCTCAGCCATTTCTAGGGCAAGTTTTGCAGCTTTTCTAATCTTTAGTTTGGGATTTTGAGATAGTCCCTTTAACTCATCAATTGTTCCTTTGAGAATAATAATCTCGTACTTTTGCTTGATCAACCTATCCAACTCTGAAATTATATCTATTCCTATTTCGAATGGAACCATAAGAAAGTTTGTGTCTAAAATCACCTTCAAGACTGGGCTTGAGTTATTAGTCCCCATCCAATCAGTCTCCAACGACCCGCAATTCTTCGGCTAATAGCAATTCTCTGACCTTCCTCCGCAACCACAGGCCTTCTCAAAGTAATTTTTACAAGCCCATTGCTAACCGCAGTTGAGGTCCCCACTGTCGCAGTGGGCCCAATATTTAACATTAAAGGCTCCTTTGAAGCTATTGGTTCAACTTTTGACAAGTCTACACTGCCTACAACTCTCTCCAAAAGGTTAACTTCAATACTAAAGCTATCTATCATTGGTGGAAGTGTCCCCGGACGTCCAGCTACGCTGCCCACCATCCCATCAGCCTTTGTTAGGGAGGGATCAAGCTTGGTTCCTAAACCAATCAGACCACCAGGTTTTGCTTCTTCCAGTATTACACTTTCACCCGCTTGAATGCTTGTAACCTCTGTGAATAAAGGCTCGTATCTGACACTGCCTCCCACATCAACCCTTAGCCCAGGCCTAATCTCTATCTCATCGCCAACCTTTACGCTTCCCTGAATTATTGAGCCTCCAATTACACCTCCTTTAAGCTCCTCCGGAGGAGTCCCCGGCTTATTAACTTCAAATGATCTCGCTACATACATACGCATGGGTTTTGTTAAATCCCTTTTTGGAGTTGGAATAACCCTTTCCATCGCATCAATTAGAACATCAAGATTCGCTCTAAAAACGGCTGAAACTGGTATAATTTGTACATTTTCGGCCTCGGTGCCTTTCACGAAATCTAAAATTTGGCGATAATTTTCTAAGGCCTTCTCTCTTGAGACAAGTTCAATCTTGTTCTGAACAATAATAAGATTCTTCACTCCAATGATCTGAAGAGCTGCAAAATGTTCCCTGGTCTGAGGCTGGGGACACGGCTCATTGGCAGCTATAACCAGAATAGCCCCATCTACAAGCGCTGCTCCACTTATCATGGTGGCCATAAGGGCTTCGTGTCCAGGGGAGTCAGCAAAGGATATGCGACGGACGAAGACTAAATCTGATTCACAACGTGGGCACTTGTTACTCTTAACCATAGCCGCAGTTGTGTAACATTCTGGCGGTGGACAACTTGGACATTTCAAGATTATCGCATCGGCGTAGCCGAGTCTTATGGAGATGCCCCTTCTTTTCTCCTCGCTGTGTCGGTCTGTCCACTCACCAGACAAAGCTTGAACCAAAGTAGTTTTTCCATGGTCCACATGCCCAGTGGTTCCTATATTTACTTCTGACTGGGTTTTCATAGCTTCAATCATTGCTTTAATCTCTGACAGGTTTTTTGGCCTCCTAGAAGTCTTCAATTCTCATTTCTGTGGGATTCTTTTAAAGTTTATCCAAAAAGTCTTGGGTTTCAAGTATTTTACTGGTTTACGTTGATTACCTTTCCGAATCCTCGGGGAACTAGAATCTCCTCATCGGACATTACACATACCCCCTTAATAAAAGTCATTCTCACTTTTCCAACAACATTCCAGTTCTTAAATGGTGAAAACTTGGATTTGCTGTGGAATTTTTCTGGAGAAATTCTCCACTTTTCCTTGAGGTCTACTAAAACCATGTCTGCGTCGTATCCCTCAAGGAGCATACCCTTATTTTCTAGTTTAAAAATCTTGGCCGGTGAACGTGAAGTTAAATCAACCAGTTTCTCCAACCTCAAATCTCCTCGTGCAACCTTAGTTAGCATTAGGGGGAGCAATGTTTCAAGTCCAGGAAATCCCGAGGGCGCCTCAGGGAAGGGTTTTTCCTTTTCTGAGAGACTATGTGGGGCATGGTCACTTGCGATAACATTTATCACTCCATCAAGTACAGCCGCCCAAAGCGCTACATTGTCGTCTCTAGACCTTAAGGGTGGAAGCACCTTAGCTAGTGCGCCTTGCCTTCGAATTTCCTCGCTGGTCAGCAGTAGATGGTGAGGTGTAACTTCACATGTTAATCGCGCCCCCTTCTCCAGAGCTCCTTTTATGGCTACCACTGATTCTGATGAGGAAACATGGCATATGTGTAAACGGCATCCTGTTTTAACCCCCAAATCTGAATATCTAGTTATTGCCTTCGCTTCAGATGTTGCGGGGTGCGAACCCAAAAATACTTCAATGTCTGGCCGCTTCTGCTTTTCCAACTCGGACTGTAGCGTCTTTATAGTTTCTAGATTGTCGGGATGTACCAAAACTGGTAGATTATTCTCCGCGGCCGCCCTGAAATATGCGCAAATTTGCTTCTCATCTTGAAAATTAATCTCTTCCATTGGATCATGGGGATAAATCTTAAATCCCGCTATGCCTTGCTCCGCAATCTGTTTAACCTCATTTATATCTTTTGGAAATCCGGCATAAAATGCAACGTTGACCACAATTTTTTTCTCTGCCTCCCTCTTCTTTTCTCTGAGAGCCTTCAGAGAGGAAGTTCTTGGTATGGTGTTGGGCATATCAAGGACTGTTGTTATTCCTCCAGTTGCTGCGGCGCAGGTTCCAGTGTAGAAGTCCTCCTTATAGCTGAGTTGAAGGTCTCTGAGGTGGACGTGAGGGTCAATTATCCCTGGCAGTAACAGGTGGCCTTTAGCATCGATGGTTTTATCGGATCTCAGTAGTTCTGGTTCCTTCAAAAATTTGTGGATTTTTCCCTCCTTTACCGCTAACCCGCCTGAGATTATTCCTTGGTAAGTAAATATTTTGGAGTTTTTTAAAACCAAATCCACGGTTGAAGTTCTCATTGTTGGCATCTACTTTTTACTTTCTACTGTGAACTTGTTTGCCACTAGTCTAGTTAAGTCTGTTTTTGTTAAAATGCCTATTAGACGTTCCTCATAGTTGAGGACTGGTATGCTCTTAATCTTTTCTTTACGCATTAAATCTGCTGCTTCACCAACCTTTTTGTCTGGATGAATCTTGGGAGGTTCTGGCTGCATTATCTCTTTTACTTCTACGTGCCTTATTCTTTGCTCCTGATGTTTCTCGGGTACACTATTTCGGAACTGTGCAAGATAAAGAGCTATTTGTCCTTCTGTCACCATTCCCACTAATTTTCCGTCTTCCAAAACGGGCAAACTGCTGATGTTTCTCTCAAGCATTGTTCTTCTAACTTTCACAATTCTGTCAAAGGGCGTAGTGGTAATGGGAGAAATTGTCATTATCTGACCCACAAAAATGTTGTCAACTCGAAGACAGAGGCGGGTCATAGTTGATTTCGTAATAATACCTACCAGTTTCCCCCCATCCACTACAGGTAGACTTGAAATTCCCTTATCTATCATAAGTTTAGCGGCGTCATAAACATCCGTTTGGGGAGTGATAGTGATGGGATTATAAGTCATAACTCCCGAAACATGTACACTTGAGGCTTGAAGTGTCCGCATCTTGCTTGAGCCTAACCGGTCAACCATATCCTTTTCAGTGATTACTCCCACTAATTTTCCCTTATCAACAACTAAAAGGCGTGAAACCCGCTTCTTCACCATTAATTCCATTGCGTGGGAAACCATATCATCTTTATCCACAACAAACAAGTCCTTTACCATAACATCCTTAACCTGCAACTTGATCTCCTCCCAGGAAACCTGTATCCTATTTTATTTCTGAAGATAAACTAGGTCTTGAAACACATTCTTAATGGTTCACCGCTGGTTTTCAATGTTTACAGCTGGCTCCTTTTTCTTTTTTTAAAATTTTTAGAGGATTGCCGTTTTATTACGCAAAACATCTATTTGAGCACCACTACTATGTATTCCTTGTTTTTATGAGTTTTGTGAAATATCGCCTCCACCGGGTGGAAGAATATTTTCTATTTCGCTGACTGATAGGGCGTTTACCTTTTCTTTAGTTTCTGGTGGCGCCTTTTTTAGTAACAGGTATTTTATTTGCTTGGCCAATTTTCCTTTGGGGGTTGCGCCAGGTTTAATGATTATGAAGTTTTTGGTCTGGTTTTCGATGGCTCTAGGCGGTCCGCAGATTGGTAAAATGTCCCCATTACTTTCAATGAAGCCCACTGCAAGTTTCAGTGTATTCCCTTTAATATAATTCCTTTGACCTCGGATCATGAATGAACCTCTCTCTAAATATTCGCCTGAGGGGGGTGTCTGAGAGACTTGATCTGGGTTTACCCAGTAGACATCTGCTTGCCCCCAGCCGGACTTCCAGGCGCTTGAGAATGAAACCGCAAATTGCGCTGCTTCCCTTAGAGTGATGTCTGAAACTGGTTTTTCGCTTTTTTTAATTATTACTACGGGTGCGCCCCTGTAGTCGGCATGCATAAAGATGTCGTTGGGATCCATGTATTTATTGTAGAGGATAGTGTTTGTTTTAACATCTTTGCCGCCAAGAACTAGTACTCCTTCTGATGATGTAAACCATCTGAATGCTTCGTACCACTTTTTCTTACGCCTTTTTACTAGTTTGGTTGGGGCTATTTCCTCGGGAGGCACTTCTTTAGCTGCAGCTTCTATAAGTTTCAGTGTTTTTTCTATAGCCTTTTTCGCTCCCTCAGCCTTTAAAGCTGCTTTTTTCGCTTGCTCATAAAAGGTGTTCGCGTTTTCAACCGCTGATTTCCTATAATCTAGTTCAATGTTTTCACCATCAATGGTTATCACCAGCTTTGCAGACTTTGGTTTTAATTCCCGGAAAATCTTTGCCGAGGGGATGCGGTCACTAGCTGCCCTAATTTTTTCCTCTATTTCGGACCAAGGATGGTTTTTCTGTCTTGCGGAAACAATTGTTTCCAGCAACTCCGTGACCAAGTGTAAATTCGCGTAGATTAAATCTCCTTGCTTTCTATACTTTTTTTCGGAAAACTCCATTTTAGCTATCTTGGCTTTCTGCTCTTCAAGCATTCTTTTATAGCGGTCAACCTCCGTTTCATGCGTCTCAGAGACCTTTTTCTCTGCCTCGAAAACTTCACTGGCGCTATAGAACTCGTCAGCTGCTTGGTTGAAGCTGTCAAACTTTCTAAACTGCATTTTTTCGAATACCTTAAGTTGAAATGGAACTGCCGATATCATCTCTGAGTTTTTAAAAACTATTCCCGGAGCAAATTCTCCCCTCTCCAAAGATTCCATTAGAGATTTTATGACACAAACTATTTTCTCCAATTCCTGAGAGGACACAGAGGATGCGGGTGCATTCTTATCCACTTCAGCCCTAAAGCATAATTCCTCCGCATACTCTCCACCAATATTTAGATTTCTCGCTATTGTACGCACCACGTCAGTTTCAGAAGTTGAAAAGACAGATTTTAACCATTCATAATCCACGTTGTGTGGGTCAACCCCTCTCATTGGCGGAAATTGGAACTCCTTCCTAGGGACAATATCCCTATCCTTCATTTTGAGGTAGTGTCTCGCAATAAAGATTTTTCCTTCTGGATCTAGTAAAATTATGTTACCATCACCGAAAAATTCAATAATAAGCGAGTATTTATTTTCGGGCAATCCCACATCAATAATTACAAGGCGGTCAAAATCATACTGATGGATCCCTAATATACGCCGGTTTCGAAGATACTTCCTGAGGGTCATACAAAAATTGCTGGGTAACCGAGGTTTGGGACGCTGATACCAAGTTAAGTGAATCCGTCGCCCCAACTCAACTAACAAAGAAACATTTCCATATCTCGGAGATCTCAGCTTAAAAAGAAAAATCTCATTAAACTGGTAAATGTTCCTTATCCATGCCCCCTCAACAAATGGTTTCAGCTCGTAAACAATTGCGGCAATGTCAAAATTAGACATTCCACTCATACTGCAAACCACCCAAAGTTGGAGGATGACTTAATGGAGAATTCCAAAGAGCCTAAGAGTAATCTCATCACGTTATTCCAAAGAAAGTGGCAAGAACAATCATATAAAGACAAATTATACTGGTTGAAATCCCTGTTTGCAACAATAGCTGCGGTTGTAAGCACAATAATCCGCCCGGTACTTTTCTCTCCATTATTGGACTCACCCTTCTCGGGCGTCCAGCACCCTGCTCTAATAGCTGCGGTCATTGGAGTTCTTATATTGATTGGACTACCAACATTACTAGGTTACTTCTACTTAAAAATTATACCCGACCAGGTTGGAGGCTGGACACCATACTTCACAACTGGACTTTTAACAGCTTTATTCCTATGGTTAACAATTTGGACGGTGCTATATAACATCATTCTATCCACAGCGCCCGCGATATCAATAATACAAATATTAAGATACATCGGACTTTTGCCACCATATTAAGCGCCAGTCTCAAAATCTAATCAAGGGATAAATGGATTACGGGCTGAGAATCCCACAGCTCTCCAAAAAACTTCAAAAGACTTTTTTGAATGTTTCTACATTCCTCTAATTTTAATCTAAATTTCTACTTATATACGACGATTTAGTTTCATTCTCTTTTCATTACCAAAGAAATTTTCGTAAATCTACTTTTCACAATGCGAAATCCTAAAAATAGGGGGTCAGTAATCAGGAAATTAGCATCAATCTCTTCTGTTTAAAAATTCTGTCAGAATTTGACAAATCTCCTAACTTATTTTAGGGCCTGAAGTTATAACTATTGGTTATAATACTTTAGTAACATGCATATCTTCTCAATATATTTTAAATATGTTCTGATTTATGTTCTTGTAGATACGAAAAATTACTATCCCTTTAAACAAAAAATATTAAAAGTCTAAAAAAATGAGAAAAGGAATTGCGAAAATCACAGAAAGCCTTTTATTCCACTAAAACATTATTAGTTACCCAAGATAAAAACTTACATAAGCTTCGCTTCTTAGACAAAGCATGAAAAATGTTTTTCATAGCAAAATAATTACTAAATAGAAAAGCTTGATGGGTAATGAATGGGAAAGGAAAGGGAAGAAAAGCGATGCTTGCCGAAATAGACGATCTGGATCGGAAAATACTAGCCATCCTTCAAGAAAACTCCCGAGTACCCTTCACTCAGATAGCAAAAGAACTAGACGTACCCGATACAACAATACACTTCAGAGTCAAGAAACTCCTAGAGAACCAGGTCATTCGCCAGTTTACCATAGTGGTGTCAGCCGAAAAATTGGGATACGGTGCTTGCGCCTTGGTTCGAATAAACATTGGAGGGCACATAATTCCTGATATAAGTGTGCAGAGAACAAAAGAAATCTCGGAAAAACTCAAAAAAATGAACCAAGTAAGATTCCTGGCAACTGGTGACCACGGCACCTCCCTCTACGCGGTCATACTCGGACGTTCAAAGCAAGAATTGGAAAAGCTGCTATCTGAATTGCAATCCAATCCAGATGTCCAAGATTTGAATGTGTGGGATCTACAAAAACTATTGAAGGGAGAGGAAATCATAAGTCCAATACCGCCATGAAGGGTGAATGGAAAAAATGATGGAAAGAATAAAATCTGGAATACCTGGCCTGGATGGAATTCTGCATGGAGGATTCGTAAAGGGAACAAACATCCTAGTTTCCGGGGGAGCAGGAACAGGAAAAACGATATGTTGTATGCAGTTCTTATATGCGGGAGCAGCCAAATATGACCAGCCGGGAATATTCGTAACCCTGGAGGAAAAACCCCGCGAAATAAGGAGAGAGGCCAGCCAATTTGGATGGGATTTCGAAAAACTTGAACAAGAAAATAAACTAATAATAATAGACGCAGCGTCAAGCAAAGCTGGACTACCCACCACGGAACCCTACACATTGAGACGGGGCTTTGACATCAGTACCCTCGCCCAAGAAATCTATAAAGCAACAAAACAAATAAACGCTCAAAGGATAGCTATAGATTCACTCAGCGGGCTGGGAATAAGATTCGAATCCCAAACTGCAATCAGAAACGCTATCTTCAAACTCGCATCACTATTGGGAGAACTACAAACCACCAGCCTCATGACTAGTGAAATAACTGGAAAATCCGGATATTCAAGATATGGGGTGGAGGAGTTCATAGCTCAAGGTATTATTGTTTTATACCTAAATGAGGAGAATGGTGAGCTACGCCGAAGCCTAGTAGTTCGAAAGTTACGTTTTTCAAGTCACAGCTTGAAAGTATATCCCATAGAAATTGGCAGTAGGGGTATTGTGATTATGCCGGGCGGCGAACTCTGATAACGAGTTTTACAGGTGTGTACTTGTTTTACAGAGTTTGGTTCGGGACTCGTTCGGATAACGTAGATAAATTATGTGTTAGCTAACTTTCATTTGCTTTGTAGTTATTCCCCCTATTCACTTAATTTTGATAGATGTTTACCCCCTCCAAACTAAATCTACTAGAGTTTTCCATTTTTATGTTAAAATTATTATTAGTTTTTTAACATTCTTCAGGATCATAGTAATTTTTATTATTTTTTGATTTGCTGTGTTTAGTTGATTTTATTGGGTAGCAGATTTCTTTTTTTGGGGGTTTGAGTATGATACTGGTTTTAAATGTTGGCTCTTCCACTATTAAATTTAGGATTTTTTGATCAGAAGTTGAAGTTGATGGCGGTTTGATTGATAGGATTGGAGATAAGCCGGCTTTTGTGCAGGGCGAGGTTGAGAAACCTGTTGATATAAACACTCATGAAGAGGGTATCAAGTTTATTAAGAAATATTTGGAGGAGAGAAATTTATTGATTGAAGCTATTGGTCATAGGGTGGTTCACGGTTTAGATATTTCGGAGAGTAAAGTGATTGATGAGAAGGTTTTGGAGAAAATTAGGATAGCGGCTCCATTGGCTCCTTTGCATAACCCTCCCCAGTTGGCGGTTATAAAGGCTTGTGAATCTTTTATGGTGCCTCAAATTGCCGTGTTTGACACATCTTTTCATCAAACTTTGCCCGAGGCCGCTTACACCTATGCTCTTCCAAGGGAAATAATGGAAAAGTATTCTATTAGAAGGTATGGTTTTCATGGGATATCCCACATGTATGTTTCCCTTAACGAATCAGGGAGAGTGATTTCCTGTCATCTTGGTAATGGGGTTTCGCTAGCAGCAATAAGGGATGGTAAATGCGTAGACACTAGTATGGGTTTTACTCCTCTGGAGGGGCTGGTTATGGGTAGCAGGAGTGGAGATTTAGATCCAGGAATCCTACTTTTTCTTATGAGTAAAGGATTTACTTATCAGGAGCTTGATGATATGCTTAATAGGAGATCTGGGTTGCTGGGGCTGTCTGGAGAGAGTAACGATATAAGGGAGCTTATAAAGTCTGAGAGGAAAGAAGCGAAGTTGGCAATTGATGTCTTTGTATATCGCTTGATAAAGTATATAGGCGCCTATGTGTCTGTTTTAGGCGGGCTGGACACGTTAATATTCACTGGGGGTATTGGTGAGAACGAGTGGAGGATTAGGAAAAGGGTTGTGGAGGCTCTTTCCTATCTCGGAGCCAAGCTAAACGAAGAAGATAATATTTTAAACCGGGAAATCATTTCGAGTAGGGAGTCGAGGGTTCTTGTTAAGGTTAAAAAGACTAACGAGGAGTTAATGATTGCTAGAGAGGTTTACCGGCTAATTGGAGGTTCCCCCTAATCTATATTAGCTCGTTTAGGAATATTAGTCGGTTTGTTGCGTTATACTTTTTTAGCAGGTTTAAGGGGTATTCTATGTCTCCGATTCTGGTTTGGATGTGTGCGTCTGAGCCTATGGAGAGTTTTATGTCTTTCTCTTCTAGTATCTTTTGGAATTTTTCGTGTTTATAGTTGTCTTTGGAGGTGTTCAATTCTACAAAGAGTTGGGTTTCTAACAATTTTTCGATGACTTTTTCCAATTTGTCGTCTTTTAAGTAGCGTACCTCCATGTGTGCTATACCCACTGGGCAAGAGTCTGAGAGTATTTCTTTGAACTTTTTTATTTTTGATATGATTAGGATTGGGTCTCTTGTTTCAATGGGATAGTAGCTGTAGGGGTCTGTAACGTATTCGAATAGATAGTAGTCAAAGTTGTGGCTGGTCAGTGTCTCAATGGATTTATCTGATAGAAAATCGTAGGTTCTAGCGTCTACTTCCAGAGCCACTTTTATCCTGATTTGACTTCTGAATTCTTCATCTAGGGCTCTAATTTCCTCGTAATAATCCGGCAGTCTTCGAGCAATTTTGGGGTTTTTCTCTGGATCCATAGAAAAGTGGTCAGCTATGCCTATTAACCGCATACCTTTTGATGCCGCATACTCTGCAACTTCCCGGCAAGTGCAGATGCCATCTGACCATTTTGTATGGATATGAAAGTCAAAATTTGGTTTCAAAACCAATTTTATACCTTCTAGTTGCGTGGTGCTTCCTGCGTGCATCGGTAACTAGTATAGGTCGCTTATTAACAAAGTTTACCATCTGATTATTAACGTTTTGTATAATGACTCAAACGTATAAATGCCAAGAAATTCCTTAGCCTCTGGATAATGCCTTTTTGGAGGCTATCACCACTAGGTCTTCGCTGACCTCGTATGTTTCTTCTCCCCTTAACTGTGCTTCTTCTACTAATTTGACTAATTTTTTCTTGTTCGATTTTTTCCTAAGTGTGGATAGAACCGCCAAGCCTCCATTTTCAATTATCCTTGCGATTTCTTTCACTGTTCTTTGTGGGTGCTCTATGTTCTGAAGGATGGTTACTCCAAAAACCTTGTTGAAAGACTGGTCTCGGAATGGGAGATTGTTTAAGTCGGCTCTTATAAAGTTTGAATTTCTTATTTTTTTCCTCGCAATTTCTATCATATTTTCCGAGAAATCTATCCCTACTACTCTATGTTTTGAGGCGATTTTTTCCATGAGCAGACCTGTCCCGCAGCCAGCATCTAGAACTAGGTCTCTTTTATGTAGGGCTATTTTTGAGAGTATCGATTTGTATTTCTCTTCCTGAATTTCTCTGTATCTTCGGTCGTATATCCATGCGGTCTGATCATATAGACTCATCTTTTTTTTGGAGGAGTTTTGGTCCTTCATAGCAAATTTCTTTTATTGTTTCACGCAGATAAATAATTGTTGATGGTGGTTTTACATGGGTATACGACAACCCGTAGAATACTATTGTAATCCAGATTCTTCAACTGGAGCTGGGATCATTATAGATGCTCTCAAAAAAAATCGGACACTAATTATCATAGGTGAGTGTACTATAGAGTATCAGGGGCGTGCAAACTCTGAGTTAGGTTTAGGGGAGCGCATAGTGCTTATAAAGAAGGATGGCAGTTTTTTGGTTCACAGAGCTTGGGATTCTCAGCCAGTAAATTGGCAGCCTCCGGGATGTATTTTTCAAACCAAATCCAGTAAAAAGGGTGTGCTTCTAAAGGCAGTAAGAAAAAAACCCAGGGAATCCATTGGAATATTATTCCCGAAACTTTTTATCATCCTCGTTTTGAATTTGAAGGACGAAGCAGAATTCATCATGTTTGGTAGCGAGGAAGACATGCAGAGGGCAATCCTAGCGAAGCCTGAACTTATTGAGGAAGGTTTCAAGCCAATTCTAAAGGAAAAGGTAGTTGAGCAGGGATTCGTTGACGTATACGGTGTAGATAATCAGGGGAGAACTTTGGTGATAGAGTTGAAGAGAAGAAAAGGCCAAGTTCAGGATGTGCTGCAACTATTAAAGTATCTGGAGGATATAAAAAGGAAAAGCGCCGGACGCCCTGTTAGGGCAATGCTCGCCGCGCCCTCCGTATCTAAAGAAGCGTCTTTAATGATTCAGGCGAAGGGCCTTGAATTCAAAACTCTGAGTCCTAAAACATGCGCTGAAGTTTTAAGATTAACCGCCTCGAAAAAAATAACCGAGTTCATGTGAAAAATGCGTTTAATTTATATGAACTAGCTCAGAAATAAATTTGAATATTAACCACGTCTTTATATACTATATGTGATGTGGATATGTGGAAAATGGGTTCGCCCCCAAATTTAAGGTTTCCAGAATTAAAAACATGTCTAAAATGCGAAGTTGAACATTTTAAAGAGGTAAGAGTTGAAACTTTTGCTAATCTTTTACTCCTTGGTGGGTATGCCTAGAAGACTATATTGTTGGTAGGAGGAAAAAATTTGGAATCAAGACTTGAAGAAATATTGAATAGAATAGTTAAATCTGGCAAAATTAGTCGTGAGGAGGCTTTGAAGCGTATTAATGAGAAAAAGAAGAAGATGGGTGGTTTGCTCACGGATGAGGGAGCTGCTCATCTCGTAGCGAAAGAATTAGGGTTAGACGTCTATGAGAATATCAGTTACAAGAAGCCGGCTCTCGAAATCAAGGACATTTCCTTGGAAATGAGGAACGTAACAATTACTGGAGTGATTACACGCATTTTTCCCGCCAAAGAATTTACTTCAAAAGATGGGAGAAAGGGCAAGATGGCCAGCATACTAATTTCTGATAAATCAGGGGAGATTCGCTTGGTTTTGTGGGGTGAGCACGTAGAACAAATTGAGAAGGGTAAGATAAAGGAGGGGCAAATTGTTCGCGTGTTCTATGGCTACGTAAAAGAGGGGTTGAAGGGTAATCCCGAGATACATTTGGGGTACCGAGGAAGATTAGAGATAGAGCCTAAAGACGTGAAGCCCAGTGATTATCCCAAACCAAAAACTGGGCTCATCAAAATAAGTGAAATTGAACCAAACATGATGAGTGTAGACACTGTAGGCGTCATACAGAGGCTCTCTCCTACATCAGAGTTCACAAGACCGGACGGCAGTCATGGGAGGGTCTGCAATGCAACTATGGTGGATGAAAGTGGGGAAATAAGGGTTGTTTTTTGGGACGACCAAGTGGAGTTGGCTGAGAGGCTCAGTGAGGGGGACACCATTAAAGTTGAGGGTGGGTACACCAAAGTAGGTCTAAGAGAAGCACCAGAGCTACACATTGGTAAACTAACAAGAGTGACTGTAAATCCCGACATTGAAGTAAAGGTTGAAATTAGCCCGCAGCCTCAAGAAATTTCTGCAAAAATCAAAGATTTGAAGCCTGATATGAGAAGCGTGAACATAGAAGGACGCGTAGTAAGTGTTTCCGACGTCCGAGAATTCACAAGAAAAGACGGATCAAGTGGTAGGATGATTTCATTCACCATCGCGGATGACACCGCAGGAGTTAGAGTCGCTGCTTGGGGGGATCATGCTGAAACTCTTAGTGGAATATCAGAGGGTGACACCATAAAAGTAAGGAGAGCCTATACTCGAACTGGTTTACAAGGCGAGGTTGAAGTGCATCTAGGCAGATTTACCGAAGTGGAGTTGAACCCTTCCGAGATAGAAATTCCCGACGTTAGACTTGACGTTAAACCCAAAGCCACAAGTGTGGCCAGAAAAAGCATAGCTGAGCTGGAGAACAACCAGATAGTCGAAGTCAGAGCCACCTTAATCCAGCTTTACCAGAAAAAACCAGTTTATGAAGCTTGCCCCAAATGCGCCAAAAAAGTTGAAAAAGTAGACGAGGAATGGATGTGTAAGAATTGTGGGCCAGTAGAGGCGCCAGTAATCCGATACATGTTCAGCGGAGTCTTAGATGATGGCACCGGAGCTATTCGAGCGAACTTTATGGGAGACGCGGCTCAAAAATTGCTAAACATGACCCCCGAAAAGGCGTATGAACTGATTAGAAAATCCAGCAACCAAATAGAGCCCCTGAAACTGAAGGCGCCAGAAGTGGAGGGCAAAGAAATAGTAGCTACAGCAAGGGTTACCTACAACGAATTTACAAAATTATTGGAACTAAACATAATAGACATTAGAGAACCAACCCCCGACGAAGAATCAAAAATACTTATGTCAAAACTTAATAAGAAAAAGTAGAAAACTCTCAAATAGAGAATCACTAGTGGGAAAAGGCATACAAACTGAAATCCACATTTCATCTTTTTCTATCCCCCCTAAGAGCGTGAGAGGAGAAAAGTATAAGTTCAAATTTACTCACTGTTGCTGTGTGGAGCGAATCTAATTCTTCTCCTGAAATGAACAAAGACTGAAAATACTAAGTACCAGTTTGGTGATATGTTTGGCTATATTTTTGGAAGAGAAATCGGAATGTCCTGTATGTGGCAGGAAGACACTTGAAAGTAGCTTTACGGACTTGAACATTCCCTACTTTAGTGAGATATATTTAGTGAGGTTTCGATGTTCTTCATGTGGGTATAAGGTAAGTGACTTTTTAAGTACACGTTACGGGAAACCAATCAGATGCACCTACAAAGTCAAAAATGAGAAAGAACTAACAGCCAGGGTAATCCGGGCTACCACAGGAACCATAAAAATCCCCGAACTAGGTACCACAATCGAACCAGGCCCAGCATCAGAAGCATATGTAACCAATGTTGAGGGCGTCATTTCCCGAATATTAGAGGTTGCAGAAATTGCAAGAGAATGGGCTGAAACTGAAGAACAGAAAAGAAACAGCGACATCGCCATAGAAAAAATAAAAAAGGCAAAAACGGGGGAAATGCCCTTCACTCTAATACTGGAGGATCCCTTCGGAAACAGTATGATAGTAGCTAAAAACCAGTCAGAAGTGAAAATTAAAGAATTAACAGTAGAAGAATTGCAAGATCTCAGAACTGGAGGCTTAATGTTCTTTACACCCAGCGACTCGAACGAATCCACACAAGAAGACTAACTGCCAAAAATAATTAAAAATCTTCCCCCAACCATTTAAGAACACAAATATTTCATTAATATTTAGAATGTTGGCAGCTTTGGAATATTTGCACCTGACTGTAAGGCATTCAGATATAGTGACGCAATAATTACAATGATAAGAGCGACGCAGGTAATAACGACTATGCCTGGTCCAATTTTTGGTCCCGCAGTTTCTTCCTCAAAGAAACGAATGAGACCCGCGCCCGCAACTGGCATCGGGGCTGTATCTCTGGCTCTTCTTCTCTTAATTTTGGACAATTTTTTTCCTCCTTTAGCTTTACTTCGCATCCTTTCATATAAAAATGTTTTCTAAAACCTGCTCTTGTGGAGCAAATTATGAATTTTTAATTTACCCTTGATTTAAAGAACCAAAAATAAATTATAAGAAACTAAAATCTTAAGCATTGTGTTCCCCATTAATTGATTTTGCTTTTTTAAAATCGGGGTTTGAAAATAAATTTAAAATCTTTTTATTCTTGTAGAAGGTTTTGATTTTTTAGAATGTGAATTGGCATTTGCATGGGTTGTTATTACATCTGGGGCACTTTCCGGGGTATTTTGTTTGGACTGCTTCTTCCAAGTCTATGTTTAACACGTTAGCCAGGCTTGCTAGCCAAGCGAAAACGTCTGCAAATTCCTCTTTGATTTTTTCTTTATCTTCGGTTTTTAGTACTCGTGCGAGTTCTCCGATTTCGCTTACCAGCCAAGCAAAATTGCCAAGTTTCCCTCTTTTCTCATCATTTTTGAAGTAAAGATCACGCATTAACTGTTGGAATTCCTTTATCTCCATTAGGATCACCTCGCCTGAAGTAGGATTTCTACAATTGTATGGTCAAACGGAAAATTATACGATGTCGATTACCAAAATTTAAGTGCAGTATACTCATATCTTAATTCAACATTATGTTACTGCTATAATTCCTTTTCTGGACGATTTATACTTTTGTTTAACGTTTTTGCCAGTTCTCTAATTGGTTGGTAATGTTTTTGGAGTGCTCAAGGTGCAAATAATTTATAATAGTATGTGTCTATACTTAAATTAGAAGTTCTACAAGTGTCATAGGGCGTCTCAAAAAGATTGGAAAAATCCGCGTCTAAATCCGCGTCTCTTAAATGTATTTAAATTAAAAAGTAATAATTAAATAACTCAAAATAAAATCTGCTTTTAGTGGGAACACATAGGATAGGTGTGGCTCTAAATCAGATATGGAGGAATGAAAATTTTGAAGGTACAGGACATCATGGAAGAAAAAGTACCTTACGTGACAGTGCCAGGGACTAGAGATGAAGTTCTGAACGTTATGAGGGAGACTAAAAAAACCTACTTACCTGTCGTGAAGAAGGGTAAGATGGAGGTTGTAGGAACGATATCAGAGAGAAATCTTATGGATAGGCCCGAAGAAAGTCAGATTGCGCTACTCATGAAGAGAGATCCCATAACTGTTTCCAAAGAAACAACAGTAAGGGATTTGGTCAAGATACTTTTAGAGAACAACCTGAGGTATGTCCCTGTCACTAAGGACGGCAAAGAACTGGTAGGCATGGTGTCCGTATCAGATGTAGTTAGGAAGGCCATAGCGATGGAGAAGGATTTGGGCCCCATAAAAGACTATGTTAAGAAAGAGTTGGTTACTGTTTGGGAAGGCACACCTGTTCCAGTAGCGTTTAAAATAATGAGACTGGCAAGGGTAAGTGTATTACCTGTACTTGATGATAATGGTAATTTGTCGGGTATAATTGATGATTCTGACTTTCTACATTTAAGCGAGGTGGTTTCCGAAGAGAAGGTGTCAAGTATATCCGCTACCAGTGAGGGCACCGACTGGAGCTGGGACTCCGGGGACATTTTCCACATCACTACTAAAGTACTTCGTTTGCCCAATAAGCCAGTTAAAGAGGTAATGACCAAAAGCGTGGAAACCGTAACAGAGCTCACTAGCTTTGACGACTGCGCCAGAAAGATGAGAAAGTTCGATTTAAACCAAATACCGGTAACCGACGCCAAAGGAAACCTCAGCGGAATAATACGCGACATTGACTTAATCAGAGGCTTCTTCCAGATCAGGAAATAAAAATAAGCGAACTCAGCGGCAAAATAGCCTCATCAAAATTTTCACACCTTGGTTCATAATACTTATGGAAACTAAAAAGTTGGGAACTCTTCTGTTGCTAATTTACTTCTTTGTGGCTACACGCTTCTTAAGCCGGAGTCTTTTGCTTTTACACCTACGACACTTAGTTGCATAGAGAGCGTTTCGCGCGTAACACTTCCTACATACCTTAACATATAGTAGATGTGTTGCTGCAATTCTTCTCTTGTCAGGATCTCCAATAGGCATACTCTGTCACCTGCGAGTTGAACGCTGTCATTTTAAAGATATGATACCCTTTTAAGCTTTTTCTACAAGCATGTTGGCAATCATATGGACATTTTTTACGAGTTGGGGTCGCGTTTTCGTTTATGGGCTCCTTGAGAGACTTTATAAATCCTGTTTCCCAAACTACAAGACCTATTATGAGAACTGAGCGGCCGCCTCGTATATATTGAAATAAATTTATGAATGGGCAATTTAACCTTAAAATGCAAAATCGTATATTTTTTGTGAATTTCTCGTCTTGGGAAAATTTAAGATGGAGGATAGTGTTTGCACCTTTTTGAGTATGAGTGTAAAAAAATATTCCAAGAACACGCCATCCCAGTACCTAAGGGTTCAGTTGCCGATTCGTCTAGGGAAGCAGTTAAAATCGCTGAAAATTTGGGGGGTCCAGTTGTGGTAAAAGCCCAAATTCTAATTGGAGGCAGGGGCAAACTGGGAGGAGTAAAGTTTGCAGAAGATCCTAAAGAGGCGGGAGAAAAGGCTGCCGAGCTAATTGGCTCTTATGTGGGAAATATTAAGGTGGAGCGGGTTCTGGTAGAGGAAAAAATTGATTTCAGAGACGAATTCTACATTGGGATAACCATAGACCGCTCTGCTAAAAGACCAGTTGCTTTAGTAAGCCGTTTTGGGGGAATGAACATTGAACAAATGGCACTCGAAACACCAGATAGGGTACATAAACATTACATTATTCCTATAAGTGGACTGAATGAAGAAGAATCCCTAAATCTGACCAAGAAAATGCGACTTGAGGGTGAAGAACTTATACAAGTTTCTTACATTTTGAAACGTCTGTGGGAAATAACACGCAAATACGATGGAGAATTAATAGAAATTAATCCTCTAGTTAAAACTGTTTATGGAAAATTCTTAGCTTTGGACGCCAAACTGGTCATCGATGATAACGCTCTTTTTAGACATCCTGAATTTAAAACACACCAGTCGCCCCTAACCTCTGACTTGGAGGCTAAGGCACTTGCAGAAGGCTTGAGCTACGTCCAGTTGGATGGTGACATTGGCGTAATTGGTAATGGTGCAGGGCTGACTATGGCTACTATGGACCTACTTAGCCTCTATGGCGGGGAACCCGCTGACTTTCTTGACTTGGGTGGAGGGGCTACAAGGGATAATGTTTCAGCGGCATTAAAAATTTTGCTCAGTAACGAGAAAGTAAAAGTTGTACTGATAAATGTTCTGGGAGGCATAACACGCTGCGATGAAGTAGCAATGGGAATAATTAACAGCTATAGTGTGTCTTCTTCAAGAGTTCCCCTCGTGGTTCGAATGGTGGGAACCAACGAAACAGAGGGTAGAAAACTTCTAAAAAAGATAGGGATAGAAACATTTGGAGATATGGAGGCGGCGGCCCAAAGAGCAGTGGAATTATCAAGGAGGTTTTAAATGGCAATTTTGGTGGATAAAGATACTCGAGTAATAGTGCAGGGAATAACTGGATACCAGGGAAGTTTTCACACCAAACTCATGTTGGAGTACGGTACAAATATTGTTGCGGGTGTGACGCCTGGTAAAGGCGGTGCGGAAGTTCATGGGGTACCCGTGTACAATTCGGTGAAAGAAGCTCTGGCTGAACACGACGCAAATGCTTCTATCGTATTCGTTCCAGCAAAATTCTGTTTGGAAGCGATTGTGGAAGCAATAGAGCAACGCCTGAGCCCCATAGTAATAATTACTGAGGGAATGCCTGTACACGATTCAATGATACTCTTGGAAAAAGCGAGAGAGAAAAATGTGCTAATAATTGGACCAAATACTCCCGGAATAATTACCCCCAGCCAGTGCAAATTAGGAATTATGCCAGGGCACCTATTCAGCAGGGGAAACATAGGCTTAATCAGCCGATCAGGCACCCTCACCTATGAGATTGCGTCCAAACTAACAAACTCGAAACACGGGCAGTCGACATGTTTGGGAATAGGGGGAGACAAGGTTAATGGATTATCCTACATTGATGTGCTTGAAATGTTTAGACAAGATTCACAAACAAGTGCGGTGGTTCTAGTAGGCGAAATTGGAGGTACGCTGGAAGAAGAAGCCGCAGAATTTATCAAAGAAACGAGGTACGAAAAGCCAGTGGTTTCCTTCGTTGCCGGGAAGACGGCTCCATTGGGAAAAACTATGGGACATGCGGGGGCAATAATATCTGGTGGGAGAGGTTCCCACGCAAGTAAAATTAATGCCTTTACAAAGGCGGGGGTTCACGTAGCTGAAGCTCCCTCTGATGTGGCTAAAATAATTAGTGAGCTAGGATTATAAATTTAAGCATTTGAAATTTGTTGTGAATATCTACTCGGATTATTTTTAAACCATTGTTTCTAGAATGATGTGGGCGCTGGTTTCCTCAACGCCGTCAATTTCTGAGACTGCCTTTAGGAATTTATCGAGTTTAGATTGTGCCACCTGAGCTATAATGTCAACATCGCCTGTAACTCTATAGATTTTTGTTGCTCCCGACTTTTTTATTTGCTCATAGGCTTTCACTCTCTTTTGTGGAAAAACCTTCATAAATACAAATGCATCAATTCCTGATTCCCCCAGTATGCCTAAGGCTTTACTTGTAAGATCAATGAATCCCCTTCCTGTTCTGATTAGACTGCTGTCTCGAAGTTTTCTGAGATGATTGCTAAGACCCTGCCTAGTTATCCCTAATTCTTTGGCCAGTGATGTTTGAGTCTTGTAAACCGTGCAAACTTGAATGTTTTCGCCATTTTCATAAAACTTTTTTAGAATCTGAATCTGCTTCTCGGTTACCTTAATATTCTCTTTTTCCATTTTTTAACAATCATCTCTTAATGTTATTCTATCAACTCTTTACAAATGTAAATATTTACAAATGTAAATAAAAAGTTTATCATCAAATAATAACTAAAATATAGTGTGGATCATTTACACCAAAAATGTTTTACATTTGTAGATAAGCGACTATTTATACCCTGCAAAATAAATCTAGTTATTAGTAGCCACTTTATACGGTACCTATCTAATTATGATTTTAAGGAGACCGTTACAATGCCTAAAGTAGAATTTAAGTCTGGAAAATTGACTCTGGAAGGTTATTTAGAACTGCCTAGAGGAGCGGGGCCTTTTCCCGCATGTATCGTTTGTCATCCCCACTCCCTTTATGGAGGAGAAATGCATAATAATGTGGTCATAGGTGTGTGTAGCCATCTAGTCAAGAGCCAAATAGCCGCCTTGAGATTCAACTTCCGTGGTGTAGGGAGGAGCCAAGGAGAGTTTGGTGGAGGAATCGGAGAACAAGAAGATGCGATAGCAGCCCTAGAATTTCTTCTTCAAAGGGACGAAATAGATGCCGAGAGAATAGCCCTAGCAGGATACTCATTCGGAGCTTTTGTGGGGTTAGCAGCGCTCAATGGAAACGAGAACATTAAAGCACTTGTAGGAATCTCTCCCCCCTTAACACTATTCGAATTCAGCTATTTGAAGAACTGCACAAAACCCAAACTGTTGATGATGGGCGAGATGGATCAATTCACACCACTAAAGGTGTTCAAAGAATTCTATGAAAAAATTCCAGAACCCAAAGATAAAAGAATTATAGAGGGAGCAGACCACTTCTACTGGGGATACGAAAACGAAGTGGGGCAAGTAGTAGCCGACTTTTTAAAGAAAACCTTCGAAAACATACCTTAAAGAAAATCAAAAGAAGAATATTTTAGAATATATAATAAAAAAAAATGGGACCAAACGGTTTCTCTTTATACTTTTTGGTCCAATTAAACTAAGCCCTCTGGCTTACTTTTTCTTTTTGG
>JAHAWU010000158.1 GCA_018383815.1 Candidatus Jordarchaeia archaeon
AGACGCCGCAAACGTTCTTCTACACAAAGACCGCAGATACGAAGTAATAATAGACTCAGCGGTAGAAGAAATAATCAAAATCTTCTCCAAATGATACAAATGCAAAGCAGCGCCTACCCAAAAAACGACTCTCCTTTTTTTTACCAACAATCTTAACCCCTTTTATGCAAAATCAAGACAACACCTTCATTTCAAAAAAGAGATGATTGTAGGAAACATCTTCAAAAGAATAAAAAAGGTCTAAAAACACTCATAGAAGAAAAATCAAGTTATTAGCCCAAAAATACGTGTTTTAAGGATACTTTATCTCCGTTTGAATGTATGAGAATGATTTAACTCCACTCTCTTAATAATTCTGGAAAAAGGCTTTATAATTCCTCTCCCCCACTCGATTGAAAGAAAACATAAACTAGCAAAGGTGTGTGCTGTCCCAAATTAGTAACCAAAAGTTTTATAATTTGAGAATTATTGTAAATCCCGAGTATTAAGTGAGGTTACTTATATGTCCGTCGATGATATAGATTCCAAGCTCTTAGAAATTCTTAAGAAGGATTCGAGGACTCCTGCTTCCAAGATTGCTGATGAGCTTGGAATTTCGCGGATGACTGTGAAAAACAGGATGAAAAGGCTAGAAGACCTGGGCATAATTAGGCAATATACCGTGATGCTGGGCGTTAAACCTTTAGTCTCTGCGGTTGCTCAACCTAGAAAATTGGAGCGGGTCAAAAGTGGTATACCTGGTTTTGATGAATTGTGCGAGGGTGGACTACCCAAAGCCACCACCACTCTACTTATGGGGCCACCAGGAGCAGGGAAAACGGTTTTTGGGCTTCAATTTCTTTACTACGGTTATAAGAAATATAATGAGCCAGGGGCCCTCATAGCTCTCCAGGATTCCCCCGAAGATTTGCTCACATTTGCTTCTGCCTTGGGAATGGACTTGGATACAAATAAAATAATTATTATGAGCCCCTTTTCTCCAGACACTATGATTCGTGAAAGGGCAGACTTTGAAACACTAACTATGAACTTTGAGAAGGCTGTTGAGGAGGCCATAATGCAAGTGGGTGCAGAGAGGGTGGTCATAGACCCCATATCCATATTCCTCTCCCGCTTCGAAGATATCTACACCAGAAGAAGAGAAATCTACATGTTAAACAATTTTCTGCGTTCAAGGGGATGCACCAGCATCCTAATCGCCGAGAATTACAATCAAACAGAGTATGTTTTAGAAAGCTACGTGGCACAAAACGTCATAATCATGAGGTACGGAATTGACGGAAATCACAGGAAAAAAGAGTTAGAGATACTGAAAATGTTTGCCACAGACCACAGCCGAGGCTTCCACCCCTTCTGGATTACAAAGAACGGATTAAACATAGAGCCCTCAACTTAAATGGTACATCAACAATCAACAGCCCACCATAAAAGCCTCCTACCCTTCGAACTTCTACTTCTATAGGCCTGTAGAGGAAAAATTTTCCACTTTTGCTCTAAAAACTTTATGGAAATTAATACCACATCTAAAAGTTTTGTGTAGGATGCAATGTCGCCTTAGATTTTCTACTCCTCTTCAAAAATGTAGTTGAAATCCCAAATTGGTTTTCCCGCAGCTTCTGCTTCTGAGCTTACATGTTCAATTTCGTGTTCAAGGCTGAAAGCCATAGTGCCCTTAAATTCTATTTTCTCTTCATTCAATTTTTCAATTTTGATGATTTTCTTTTCGGGATCAATTTTCGCGATTAGACCCTTATCAAAAACAACTTTCACGTTATAGGATCTCTGCACTAGTTTGCGTTCAGCGCTTAACCCACATTTTTCTATTCTGTGGACTCTCCCCTCTTTTTCAACGATTCTGGGATTGACTAAGAGATAAATGGTTTCGTAACTTATACCCTCCTTGGTTTCGCCATTATATATTGTTTCCCGATCCTTAACTGCAACCGAAAAATTCTCTTCGTCTTTAATGCTCCAGTCTCCCCCATACTTTATGGAGAGGAGGAGGGGAATTAACATATTTGGAGGAACATTATAGGTCTGGCTTATTTTTTCTTCTGATGCCGCGAATTTCAATATGGTTTTGAATTCCTCTATACCTTTATGGTCACTCAAGATGATTCGCCTCAGCGCTTATTAGACACATAAATTAAATCTCTGTGCTTGTTATTTTCGGTTTTTCTAGGTTTTTTGATTGTCTTATTGTTGGCAGGTGATTTTAATTTAAGAATTTCTATATATATAAATTTTAAGTACATTTATATAATTTTTATGTTTAAGAAAAATTTGTATGATAATATTTATTTACACTTAAAGTTAATATAATTAATAGGAGGAATGCGATTTGGTGTGCCCCGAATACGATCCTTCTGAGAAAAAGTGCAAGGTTACGGGTCTTGTCTTCCGCCAAGGAATGGAGGCCCCCTGCGAATACGTAAAAGATCCGAGTAAATGTAGACTAAATATGTAAAAGCAAAAATATAATATTCCTCCTTTTCTTTTTCCTTGAGAAGGCTTTGCCTTTTCGGATCATTTCTTGGTTAAGTAATACATTTAAGAGTAGAAAATATAAACAATTAGAGTTGACAAGGTTTTTTAATTCATTGCATATGTGGACGTGAATCAAGGTGGGTAAAAACTTTGACAGAGCTCTGAGAGAATATCTTAAACCTCTCGAAGGCTTCGCCAACTATCAGAACTGGTGGGACTGGTACAAGAATACGGAGAAAAGGGTTCAGCTCTACGTTAAACAGCTCCAAGAATATCTGCCCCAGGTTTCTAAACTCAAAATTCTGGATTTGGGATGCGGTGCGGGAGGAATCTGCGTCTCCTTCGCTATTAGGAGAAATAGGGTAGTAGCACTGGATCTCGATAAAAATCTTATGAATCTCACAAGAATTAATGTTGATGACTCAGAGAACAGTTTTCCTCCTGGTGGCGGGGTGGGCGAAGTATTGGGTAGCGGGACCAGTCTTCCCTTTAGTGATGAAACATTTGACCTAGTAATTTGCAATGACGTAATAGAGCATCTGGATGAACAAGAAAAACTAATAAGAGAAATATACCGTGTACTTAAGACTGGAGGCTACCTATATCTCACAACTCCTAATAGGCGATATCCCAGAGAATCCCACACTGGCCTTTTAGGTATTACGCTGCTACCTAAGAGGTTGACAGATGTTTTTATACGCATGTCAGGATTGGGGACAAGCTTTCCCGTTAAACTGGTCTCCTACGAGAACCTCATAGAATTATTCTCAAAGGTTAAATTTCGCTCAGTTATAAATTCACCTAAGTGGGACAAACATTTACCAAACTCTGGCATTATGAGAATAGTAAGAAAAAGTAAAGTTTTGGAGTGGATCTACAACCTATTTACCCCCCTGTACACTGTTCTAAGTAAAAAAATTAAATAACTAATTCCGAAAAAAGTTTCGAGAAATGGAAAAGGTTTTTGAGCAAAATAATGGTTTAAACATCAAATAATAGAATGAGTTAATAAAAATGGGAAGGTGATTTCAATGCCTAAAATCAAGGTCGCAGTTGTTGGAGTAGGTGACTGTTGTTCCTCACTAGTTCAGGGAGTTAGCTCATACAAGAATGGAGATTTTGTAGGACTGAAATTCCATAACTTTGGAGGATACAAGCCCAGCGACATAGAGTTCACCGCAGCCTTCGACATAGATTCCCTGAAAGTGGGTAAAGACCTGTCCGAGGCCATTTTTGCACCGTCCAATCGCTACGAAAAAGTGAACGATGTAAGCCATCTGGGCGTAACTGTCCAGAAGGGAGAAGTGATGGACGGCATCGCAGAATATCTGCATAACCAAATAAAGGTGGACAAGAGTCCAAGTGTAAATGTGAGTGAAGAGTTAAAAAAGACCAAAACAGAAATAGTGGTAAACTTTCTCCCCACCGGTGCGGTGCAAGCCTCAAAATGGTACGCAGAGCAAGCAATCAGGGCTGGATGTGCCTTCATTAACACCACACCAACAGCCATAGCAAGCGATAAAGAGTGGGCGGTCCGGTTTGAAGAAGCTAAACTCCCCCTGGCTGGAGACGACATCATGAATCAAATCGGCGCCACCATCCTACACAAAACAATACTCGACCTACTAGTGAGAAGGGGAGTAAAAATAGACCAAACATACCAGCTAGACATTGGCGGTGGGGTTGAATCTTTAGTTACGCTTGAGAAGGCCCGTGGCGACATTAAAAGAGAAGTTAAGAGGAAAGCCATTCAAGAGGCTGTACCCTACGCGGTTCCCATCGTGGCAGGAACTACGGACTATGTAGACTTCATGAAGAACACAAGGGACTCCTATTTCTGGATTAGCGGAAGATACTTTAATAATACCCCTGTTAAAATAGACATTACCCTCAGAACAGTAGATGCCCCCAACTCGTCATCAATACTGCTTGATGTGATAAGAGGGGTGAAGTTAGCACTCGACAGAAAAGTGTATGGAGCAATTGACACACTCTGTGCATATGGATTTAAAAAACCACCAAAGCCTTACCCACTACGCGAGACAGAAAAAATGTTAAAAGAGTACATAGAAGGAAAAATTAAGAAGTAAAATTTGATAGAAAACCTTTACCACTCTCCCTTTTTAGGCCCGCCTACCCTTCTTCTCAAACTTTTTGGAAAAAGCAGTATGCCAAAGAGAACACGTCAAAGTAGGTTGTAGAGCAAAATTATGCTTTTTAAGCAGCTAAGGATAGGAAAAAAGTGAGCTGTGGTTGCATTTAAGTCACAATTAATGTGGCTAACAAAATAGTTGCTCCCCATGCCATAAGTATGGCTGGTTGAAACTTGAGCTGGAATAGATAGATTTTGTATACTGAAAACAGAGGCAGATACACTAATATGTTTATAGACTTAATCAATGCCATTAAAGAGATTATTCTCCAATCAATTACCAAGTACCACCCAAAAATGATGGTTATAATGGTGCCTATAATGGCAAATGCCAGGAAGAAGTATCTCCCTCTTTCCCACGAGCGCAAACTAACTGCGGTAGTTTTGATTCCCAAGTCTCTGTCCACAAAGTAGTCTCCAAGAAGGTTTTGCATCTGGAAAAGGCATGAAACTACGAAGAAAGCCACAGCAAAGAAGTAGGCGGTTCTATTCAGTGTTCCACCATAGGTCGTGGCGCCAATCAAAATTAATAGTGAACCCAAAAATAAACCATGAGATATCAAGTCAACTACCGGCCTCTTTTTAAATCTAACCGGAGGCACAGAGTAGAGAAAACCCAGCACCACGCAAGTGACTGAAAACAAAAATCCCAAGAATCCACCCACATAGGAAAAGAAGGCTATAGAAGCCATGGCTAATACAATACTGAATATTATCGCCTCTTTTTTGGTGATAAGCCCTCTTGCTACAAGATTGCTGGTCTTCCCGGCATTTATGTCCTCCTGCACATCGAACGCATTATTTATGGAGAAGAAGGAACCGGTTAGGAAAAATGCGAAAACACCAATGGGAATCATATGCAATAAGACGTTGAAGGTAACTTGAAATATGCTTTGGAATTTTCCCAGACTGAATGTCGTAGCCCAACCTATTACCACCAGACTAGTCCAACCAGCAATGTTCCTCATCCGACAGTTTAGAAAAAGATTCTTAATTTTAAGAAGTGTGGAATTACTAACGGTCATCAGATCACCTAAAATGATAAAAACGTGATTGTAAAAACCTATTTAAAATTTGTCTAAACAATTATTTGAAATTTTATCAATCAGGTCTGTTAGGATAGTGAATATATGCTTTTTAAAGGTTTTTAAATATTTATGTTTATTTTCAACCCATTTTTCGCGGATTTGGGAATCCTTTAGTGGGTTTGCGAGGCTTTTTATCACTAAGTTCCCAGTTTTTGAGAGAGTAAAAGTATCAAGCGGGTATAAATGCAAACACACTCTCAAACCATTTGAGAAAAACACAATCACCCAAATAGCTTCACAGAATCTGCGAAATATCGGTTTAAATACAAAATTAGTACTAAGAGGCTTTTCGGTGATTTATTATTTAGGTTAGGTTGATGTCTCATATAGTGTTAGGAGTTCTTGGGACATTTTAACTGATTGTATGATTAATTGGGTATTTCCAATTTCTGTTTCAAGCAGCTCCGCAATTTTTTGGATTCCGTTAGCTAGCAGTAGGGCCCTATCGTACCATCCCTTCTCCAATGCAAACTTAAGACTCTCGGTCATTCTTATTAGGGAGATTGCTTTTTCCAGCAAAACACCACCTCAAATGTCTTGTATTTAGGTATGCACAATTAGGTATATAAATTTTTTGTTGCAAAGCTACATAATTTATTCAAATATGGAGAGTAAAACATTTTAAACCCCACTTTTTATAACCAAACATTTCCCTAAGCCGGAAAAAATAGCCCCTAAACAAACACTCACAAAAATTGAATCCTCCTCCAAGGATTAATTAATATTTGGATGTAACTACTGCCCCCTATTAAATCTATTATACTTTGAATATAAATAGAAATCCTCCATCTAAAAAACGGTTTAAAAGTTGATCCAGCCAATGTCCCACAATACTGCAGAAACCTTTTGATTAGGACTCTTTTTTGAGTAGTTTGTCTTTGTTGTTAAGGATGAATAGTGTTTGATAAAAACCATTAACGGATTGCAGGGGCCTCTGTTTCTGGCGGATGATTACTAAAGCTATTAGTGTAACATCCTAATCTCACACACTTTTTTTAGTAAAACCATTATTAACGAGATAAAGGAAAGGTGGGAAAATTGTTTCTGTCCAAGAAAGGTAAAGCGATGAAGGGAAATTATTGGGAAAATCAGGAAAACATTCAGAACATGACCAAAATCCTATTTGAGGAAGTTTCAGACCTGAACCGCCGCTTCAAAGTCTTGGAACAGCAAGTGAAAATAATCCTCCAAGAACTTTACGGTTTCAGGAGAATTTTCCCCGAAGACGAAAATGAAAGAATCAACCTTCAACAGCCCCCTCTCAAAGTGAAAGACCAAATAGAAGACTCTCAAATCTCTGCCATCAGTCGCGGCCCCTATGACACATTGGAAACCTCACCAAGTACTTCCTCAAAAGACTTTTTCCCCTCCCCCTCACTCCCCGCTTCGAAAAAGGAATTAATCCCCCGCCAACCAAGCTTTACCTCTACTTCCGAACCCGCACATCCTCCAAATCCCACCTTTCCCAGCCCCTCTCAAAGCCAGGACGAGGAGCCAAAACAGAAGATGGGAATATTCAAGTTAAGTAAGGAGGAGCCAGAGCAAAAGACGGAAATGGAACAAACAAGCGAAATGAGCCAGAAGCAAAAAGATGAAATATACCACATAATTCCCAGAGTAAAGCTTGCAACCAAAAAAAGCACAAACTAAGCCTACTAAAGCCCATCCTGCTTCAAAAGTTTTTTAGATAATATCCATTTGACTCATTTTTAATGCTCAATCCAAAAATTTTACCTCTATAAATAATTTTTTAAACTCACAATCTAACATAACTACTAAATGAGAATCCCTTTAAAACGCAAATCTAATCTAGAGTTCGGAACACGAAAATTTCGGTAAATCTAAAGCCTACACTAAGGGTTCACAACAGTAGAAAGATTTAATACTAAATAATACCATATATGGGCATGTGATACTATGAAACTCGCTGACTGGGCCAGGAAACACGGCATAGACTACAAGACCGCCTACCGCCTCTACCGCTCCGGCAAATTCCCACGACCCACAGAACAACTA
>JAHAWU010000159.1:0-147 GCA_018383815.1 Candidatus Jordarchaeia archaeon
AGCACTAAACGCCCTACAACAAGCGATGGAAATAAGCGACTGGCTAAAAAAACCATATTTCGACGAAAGAGGCTATCACATAGCGCACACAATACGCCAAGCCTTCTTCTGGTGCTTCGCCCAAAAACCAAACCGCTACCGCACACA
>JAHAWU010000159.1:271-7700 GCA_018383815.1 Candidatus Jordarchaeia archaeon
CCCGCAACGTACTACACGGACTAAGCAAAAATAAAAAACAAACTATACGCCTACTGCCCAAACCCAAAATGCACCAGCATAGATTTAATTTTTGATCTAAACGAAAAAGGGGGTGAAAAACAAAAATGAGCGAAATAGTGACACTAAAAGAAAAAGCAGAACAAACACCAGAATACATAAGCGTAACAGACATACCACCCACAGTAACAGCAAAACTAGCAAGCGACCTAACCTTCAAAGCCGACAAAAGAGGCAACGAAGCATGTTTCATCACATTGGAAACACCAGACAAAAAACGCATAGTACAAAAATACACACCATCCACATACAAATACCTATACGAAGCAATACTAAACTCAGGCGGAATAGACTACCTAAAAACAAACTACGTAGAATGGAAAAAAGAACGCTTAGGCAGAGCCATAAACGAACGCCTATACCCAACACCCAAAAAGAAGGCGAAATAATGACCGAAAAACCAACACTAAAAATACAACTAACCGACCACCAAACCCTATACTACAAATTCGACGAAAACACCCACCTAATCGAAGGCGACAAAGCCCTAAAACTATACACCCGCAACAAAGAAAAACTATACGTAACAACAATACCATACACATCAATACTATGGTACACCATAGAATACCCAGAGGAAAAACAAGAGGAAACACAAAAATGAAAACAAACCCAAAACCCCTTTTTTTCATATTATTAACCCTGCAATTAATAGACATAACCCTAACCCACTACGGTCTCACAATAGGATGCACAGAACTAAACCCACTATACAACACAACAAATGAGATATTAAAAATCCCAGTTACCTTCCTACTGCTATCAACATACTACATCGCAGACAAAACATTAAAACCAAAAGACAAAACCACATACCAAAAATTCCACACCATAATAATAACAATCCTAACAATACAATACCTAATAGTAACAGCAAACAACATATACGCAATAACCCAAGCCCTACCCAATTTTAAGTAGCAAACCTTAAAAGCAAAAAAGCCCAAACAAACGTATGGGAGGAACTTTTAAATGCCACCTGAAAACCTAATACAACTTCTCCAAGACCCTCAGTACCGAAAAATGTATATAAAATACAAAGTAAGAGTCGAACACAAAAACATACCCAAAAAACTACTAGAAGACCTCCCAAGAGACACAGCATGGGAAATACTGAGGCAATACTATGAAGAAAGAAAAAATTACCTATCAAAAAAAACTACGCAAATACAGAGCCGATAAAACCCACCCAAAAAGAGGAACAGCCATGCTAATAAGAGACCTAGGAAAATTCGAAGAAATAACCGAAATGCACTTCCCAACCACAGCAGAAATAGACACCCATCTAATACCAAAAGCACCAAATCCGAACCTATTTTGGCTGTGGAAACATCCAATAAGGGTAATAATCTATTTAGACACAGAAAAAGGCTTCATTTTCGACGAAACCAAAAAGTGGTCAGGAACGTTTGAAATTCACGACCTAAAAAAGCTTTATTCTCGAATTGGACAATTTTTCAAACTCGTAAAATTTCGAAAAGGATAAGTAAAGTATATATATATATTGGTGGGAAAAATGGCTGAAAAAATAACAGACGCAGACACTGGCAACGAAGTAATACACTTCGTCAGACGTGGAAAACATTACTTCTACTTAAGAGACGCAACAACAAAACGGTTCATAAAACGCTTAAAAACAATAGAAGTAAGATACTACATGGTAGTGGACTACTCAAAAGAGCAAGCTCGAAAAGGAAACCCGCTTTACATAGATGCTGGAGCATACACCCAAATAAAACCCGAGGAATACCCAGAGCTAGACCAAATCGAAAACAAACTCAAAAAACCCATAGAAAACACCATAACAAAAATGTTCGGAAAAGCAGTCACAGACAAACTCCTCGAAGACGCAGGCGTAGAATACGGATCAAAACCAAACTACCCAACACAACACGAACAAGGAAAAGCCACAGTACTAACCGTCTGGAAACACCGCCCAGAAGAACTGCCACGCAAAAAAGAAGAAGAGGCAACCCTATGAAAAACTTTTATGAACAACTAAAAACCCTAAGAAACACCGTAAACTGGCGCTTAACCCAAATACGCTACAAAACGGAACTAATAGACCATTTCGTAAAATACGGAGAATACGACCGAGCATATAAAACAATACTAGAAATCCACAACAAACTAAACCAGCTACAAAACACAGTCAACCAACAAATAGAACAACTACACACACAACTAAACCTCATAAACAAACAAACGGAGCTACACAAATGGAATCAACCCTCAAAATCGACATAGACATACCAGAACTCAAAAAAGACAAAACCCTACTACAAACATGGATACAAACACGAAAAGCCATATTGGAAAAACTCCAAATACCCATCCAAAAAATCCGCTACACAGAAACACAAAAAGGATACCACTTCTGGATAACCATAAACTGTCAACCTACAGACAAAGGCATATGCGACTTGCAGTTTTTACTAGGAGACGACCAAACAAGATGCAGATACAACTACCTACGCCTAGAGGCTGGATGCTTCAAACAATTCAACGTACTATTCAACAAAAAACTAAAAAACCACAACAAAAAACAAACCCCGCTACTGCTTAGACTGCTTAAGCCTCTCCGCAATCTCCCTCATCCTTTTTAAATCAGCCTCTGAAACCTGAGGTTCTTCTTCTGGTTTGGATTCTACACTAATACCCTTCTGTGCCATAACCTGTTGATACGCCATATTCCAAATCTGCTCCATACTCAAACCCGCAAAACCCCCACGCTCCCGACCAACACCCAACCTAGCAAGCAAACTCTGAGCCTGCCTCTGCCTCTTCAAAAACTCATACAAAACCCTAATCGCAACCTCAACATCCTCAAGCGTAATATCCACGTTCAACCTCTCCACACTTTTATAACAATAAAAGGCGCTTCAAAATACACACTTTTATTAGGATACTTCATCTGCCTACTAATAAGCCTCAAAACACTATCCAAAGTGATAAAAATAAAAGCCAAATCATCACCCTCACCCACAACATTAACATTCAAACCCATAGCCCTCAAACGCTCCAAAGCCTTCTCAACTTGACTGTTCTTAGCAACTTGCACCAGACACACACCTACCATCTTTATAAAGTGCCGTGCAAATTTAAACCTTTAGGTGAAAAAATGACAGGATACACACTTGCAGAAGTCCTCACAAACATCCTCACAGCCCTACAAGACATCCTCTATTACGTAAGCACAGCCATAGCAGACAACGCAAGCGTCATAGCCACAGTCGTGGTTATAGGCGCAATCGCCTTCCTCGTCATGCGCTACGGCTCACGCATATTCAGAGGCGTAACGGGCTGGCTTAGAGGACTCTTCTAAAAAGCCCTAAAAACCCCTCTCCACCTTTTTTCTACGCTACCTTTATAAAGCGCAAGCACTAAACCATAGATGAGGGTGAGGCTAAATGCCGTGGCCAGTAGACGCAGAATCAGCACAAGTGTTCGAAGAAGGTAGAAGCATCATAGGCAGTTTAATAACAAGGCTAATCGCATTAGTGCATAGAATACTTGATGAAGTGCTGAAAGTTTCAAGGCAATTCATAACTTATGCAAGTGAACATCCATTAGCCATGACACTACTCGTAGCAAACATAATGGTATGGGTGACATAGCCGTGAGTGAAGGATTACTGAAAAACCTACTGCAAAACACACCGCTAGCAGGCCTAAACCTAATGCCACAACTAACAGAACGTGAACTAGTAATCGAAGTGACACAGCAACAACTAAGCACACTACTACTAGAAAAAACAGACGAAAGAGCAAAACAAGCAGTAACAATCGAATGCCACGAAGGAAAACTAATGGTAAAAATACGACTATTCTAAAGGAGATGACTAAACCTTGAGCTTCGACCTAAGCTGGCTCTGGGAAACACTAAACAGCATAGTCTCCACGATGCAATCATGGTTCACAAGCATCTGGTCGCAAGCACAAAACATAGTAAACACGGGACAAGGCATATTCAGCGGACTAGTAGCCTTCGGAAGCCAAATATGGGACGCCATAACCAAAGCCTTCAGCACCCTAGGAGAATGGTTCTACAACGCCTTAAGCTGGATTTGGCAGGGACTAGTAGGTCTAGGACAAGCCTTAGGACAATGGATTTCAAGCGCCTTTCAATGGCTAGCTTCAGGCGTGCAATGGGTAGCAAGCGGAATATACGCGTTTGGACAATGGCTCTACAATAGCTTGCTATACGTTTGGAACTGGATAGTAAACACCCTAAAAGGTGTATGGGACGCAATTGTCAACTGGTTTTCTGGAGTAGCATCAAGCATAGGCGAATGGTGGAACGCAGTAATACAGGGAATAAACACATGGTTTACAAACCTGCTAAAAGTCTTTAGACAAAAAATAGTGACAACCATAATGGTTGACGTGGGCATAACAGGAATGTGGAAATCTGCAGAGCGCATACTACACCCTTCAACAGTAAAAGACATAGGCTATGGACTGCTAGGCTTAGCATTAAGCCCAGTAATAGGCTACACAATGGGCAAATTCATAGATGCAATCGTGCCTTTGCCAAGCACAGAAACATACCCATTAATACCATCCATAAGCGGATTCGCATACACTCCACCATCAATGACCGTTGAAACACCTTCACCGCCAACACCGCCATCTGCACCGCCAACACCGCCATTATACGGCTACGTACCCGTATATGATTTAAATATGTCATCACCGAAAACCACCTACACAGCCACCCCTATGGCTGGCACAACAAAATCGTTATCTCAGCCATCCGAAATTAGTTATGAAACCGATAGCGGTGAAGGATACGGACAAGACTTAAATATTGAAGCGTCTGAATTATCGTATGAGACGGAGGTCACATAAAAATGAGTAGAAAACAAGACAAAAGCCTAGGCTTACAAATGGACTATGAGGTTGAAGTTAGAGACAAAAACGGTAAGCTACTGGATAAGCAAGCTGGAAAAAGCCACACTTGGGTGCGCATATACACACGTTTTCTAAGGGAAATATTCGCAAACCAAGACGGCCAAAATAGAACTTTCTCTGCAACAAATACTAGCGGTGCATCCGTAACGGCATGGGCAGGCTCTGGCGGAACAAGTCAAACGCATTTAGCATTCGCTTCGAGAGCACCAGCAAACAACGACGCATACGGCATACAGGTAGGCTCAAGCGACACCGCATATAACCGCGACCAGTATAGCCTACAAAGCAAAATAGCTCATGGCTCGGGGTCTGGGCAACTGCTTTACGGAGAGGTAACAGTTGAAGATGTGGCTTTAGAAGATTCAACTGAAAGGTTTAGGATTATAAGAGCGTTCACTAACTCATCTGGCTCAGCGGTGACAGTTAAGGAAATAGGCATAGTTATACTTAATCGGGCTGGCACAACATTGGGGCTTTTCTTATTTGTGAGAGACGTGCTTGCAAGCCCTATAAGCGTGCCTGACGGTGCAAGCTTAACCGTGCGGTACCGAATATTCGTGTCTTACGCTTAGGTGATGCCATGAAGGACAGTACAATCTTAACTTTAGGCATAAGCGGATGCTTGACGGCTATCGCAGTTGGATGTCTTTTTACTGGACATAACAACGGTCTTTTAAGCACTATTATAAGTGCTTTAAGTGCTTTCGTAGGTGTCGGTATAGGTAAATCTATGGGTGCTGAGAAGAAAGAGGAGTGAAAACAGATGGCTGACTATATTCAGGTATCAAAAAGTTGGATATGCCTTATATCTAACGGTCAGAAGTTTTACGTGGGCTCTAAGCATTTTGACGCTTTAATTAAGGCTATTGAAACCGCTAAAACCATGCCTGAAGGAAGCCTTATAACCTTGAAGGTTGAAGTTACAGAGGAAACAGAGGAAGAGGAAGAGATAGCTGAAGGGGAAGAGGAACCTTTTTAAACCCCTCTTTTTTATTTAAGGCATATGAAGCTTAATGTTATTGTGCCACGTGGAGCATGGTTTAACCCTTTCAATTACTGTGCTCAAGTTTTAAGCCTGTTTTTTCCATGTGAGGTTACGCAGGGCTATGTTAATGGTGCTTTCAACGTTTTAATCTATGACCTTTACCATAGTATTAAATGGTGTAAGAAAGCTGAGGTTGGATTGTTAGACACTCCTAACTCTTTGGAAAGCCTTCGGAGACCGTTAAGTTTGGGTTTGATTAAGCCTCAGATTAAGCGTATTTTTGTTACTTGCGAGTGGAATAGGCGTGAGGCTGAGAGTGTTGGAGTTAAGGTTGACGGTGTGATTTATCGTTTGTGTAATCCTTTAGCTTTTAATGTTGAGTCTAAGGTTAAGGTTAGGGATTTTTGTGCTATTAAAAATAATTATGCTTATGACCGTAAGAACCTTAGGCTTTTAAACAGCATCATTGAAAAATATAATTTGAACTGTGAGGTTTTGACCGATGCGCCTTTTGTTAGGCGTAAGCTTAGGAAGGGGGTTTGTGATGAGGATAAGTTTAGATGGCTAAGTGAGTCAAGGTTTCTGATTCATATTCCTTGGAATGGTAGTTTTGAGATGCCTGTCTTTGAGGCTATGGCTTGTGGTGTTGTGCCTATTTACACTAAGATTCCATGTCTTGAGGAGTATGCTGTGGGTGTGGGCGTGCCTGTTACAAAAGATGGTTTAGCTAGAACTATGGATGGTGATATGGTTAGGTATGTTGTTGCGGAGAGGGATGTGGTTGAGGCTGTTAAGTATGCTTTGGGTATGGGAAAAGAGGAGTATGTGGATTTGAGTTTTAGGGCTAGAAAAAGGGCGTGGGATATGCAGTATGAGACGCTTGGTAGGTTGAATGGGGTTTTTGCTGGTTTAGAAGACTTCTCCGATTTTGGCGGTTATTTCGTCTAAGATTGCAGCGTCGCATCCGTGTAGGTCTACGAAGTCGGCTTTTACGTTTTCGGGTTTTTGTGCTTTTTTGACTAGGCATTTGCTTATGTATCTGTTCATGAATGCTCGGTATTTGGCGTTTTCTAGTTTTGGTACTTCGTGGGCTTCTAGGATTGGGACTACTGCGTTCCACCATATTTCGCTGAATCTTCCGAACATTCCTTTCCATGAGCCGTACATATCGTTTACGACTTCTTTTGCGACTTCAGCTATGTATTCTGGTGCTGTGCCTCCGCCTGTTCTCCATTTTAGGGCTTTTTCTCGGTATATGTTTTCTCGTAGTTTTACGGTTGGTGTTTTCTTTTTTGGCATTTTTTTCACCTTGTAGTTTCTGTGTTGTTTCTTGTATTTAAGTGTTTACTTATTTTTGGGTAGCTACTCAAAAATGAGCAACAGAAACAGTAGTAGACGGTCTAGGGGACAGTAACTCAAAAATGAGAAGCTACCCAAAAAAAAAAAAAAAACT
>JAHAWU010000035.1 GCA_018383815.1 Candidatus Jordarchaeia archaeon
CCCCAAAAATTATTCCGAACTAATGTCCCCCCAGAAAATACGAAAAAACAAAAACAAAAAAATGGGAAAAAGAGTGATAAAGCTTAGACTCATTGCCCCCTCCAAAATGTTAAAAAATTGGGCGTAAAAAGTTTTTAGTGCAAGCCGCTGGAGGGCGTCTTTGGACTGGGGCTTCGAGTTGTCCTCTGCGTGTGTTTTTGGGTCTCCCCACTTATTCCTCCTTTTGCCAAAAGGAGCCCTAATATAGCTTCTTTCCAATTGGAGCCTAATTCCCCTTTTCAGGGAATCATTGTCTCCAAACATGCTCCAAATACTAAAAATGCACTAAAAACTTTTTATGCCCAAAAAATTTTTATGGGAAAGTTATTATTTAAGATATTACAGGTGAGATAAGGAGGAAAGAAGAGAGTGAAGATTGGCAAGCTTATCATAGCGGCGGCCCTAATCGCCATGTTATCAGCATACTGCCTTTCTGCCAACACAGTAGCAATACCTGTCCCCATTCAACCGAAGCTCTCAGGCGAGCATCCAACCTTCGGACTTGAAGAAAGGTGGACCTACAGCCTTAACTTCACAAACATGACAAGCTCGAGCAGCGCTCAAACCACAATATACGCCAACACCACAGGCTTCACCACAAAGACAAATGATTACTACGGCTTTATGCGGGATTGCTACGTATTGTGGTTTAGTCCCGTAGATCCGCAGAGCATCCTCATTCTTCTGGACATCCTTTCCAAGGGTTTTGGCATCACTGACTTGAATGCATCCGACATCGTAGGCCTCGGCAACTCCAGCGTGCTAAAACTATACCTCAGCGTCAATACCTATCTCGGAGAATACAACTTTTCATGGGTGAAATCTGAGTGGAACGTGAGCTACGACACTGATGATAAGAAGCTGTACGCATTATTGAGTATCTCCCTAAATGAGACATACTCACACTCCATTTTTAACTTCACACTCTACTCAAACAAAACCTTTGGATACTACATTGATGCCCTTAACGTTTCACTTGGTGGATACGTCAACTACTTCAATGGCTCATGGCACAATCAATCTGCTCCCACCGAGGATTTGAATTTTCCAGATGCTTACCTCTTCTACCCCTATTTCAATGTTAGTGGCACGGAATATACAACTGTGCCGGCTGGGAATTTTGAGTGTTGGAAAATAGCTGTTATAAATATCACCAACGAACTCGAAACCCTAGGATATTATTGGTACTCTCCAGACGCTAAGAATTTCGTGAAAATAGATGTGAATACCACGGATTCGTCTGGCAACTTGTACAACACGTACGCTGTGTTGACATACTCTAAATCGATGGCTGGGCCTTGGTCGCCGGGAATGGCGTGGGGATTACTCATGTTTCTATTATTTCCATATTTTGCTTACAATAGCTACCAGCAACAACAGAGGAACACAATGCTTCTTATGGGCGTTGCTGTTCTCCTCATAGTGGCCGTAGTGGTGGGCATCACTATTGCCACACGCCGCAAACAAAAATAAATCACCCCTTTTCCTTCTTTTTTCTTTTTTTCCATCTAAAGGGAAAATTCCACCATCAACCACTTTTTACCCAAACCCATTGGGCTGTGTTGAAAGGGGATCTGCTGGCAAGTATGTCGACATTTTTCCCGTGCCACGGGGATCTTTTTCGTAAACTCTTACAAGTAGCCAACTCAAATTTTTGGGAGACAAAAGAGAAGAATAAATTCATGAATCTAGCAAATTTTAGATTTTGTCTTCGAATTTTAGAACCGTACTTCCAACATGGGCTCCGATGTGTTTTGCCACTACGGGACACTTGACTTTGAGCAGGAAGAACACACCCGCCTTCCTATCACTTAGAGCCTCATAATTCCCTTGACCCTTACTAATCACCATATCTGCCTGTTTTAGGAAATTGACGAACTCTTCTGAGTTCCTATTCATACCTTCGTGATCTACGCTTATCTCCATAATGTCGGCTAACTTGTCGATGCTCACTTCCCTCGCATCATCCATAGTTGCATCGTTTAAAATGGGCTCCGCTCTAACAAAAAACTTTACTTTCTTGTTGGGCATTTCTTCCAACAGAATTCTGTCAAAAACAATTTCTCCAGCATTGTCCCCAAGATAGATTAGGTTTTTTGCGTTGCTCAGTGTTTGTTCAAATTTTTGAAAATCATTTATTTCGAGATCCCGTGTCAAGACTTCCTCAATGGTCTTGTTTATATCAAACTTTGAGCTGGGACCGTAATCGATTATGTTGCCCGCTATGGCGAGCTTCACCGCGGTCAGAAGCCTATTATTGGAGTTTTGCACCATTTTTTTAAGCTCCGGGTAAAGCTCTAAAGCCATTCTATTGGATTTTTTCTTCACTTCCCTGTAGGGGTCAGGATTATCCGCAACCTTCTTAACAATGCCGTGCACCACGTGGGCAATCTCCGTTGGGGGACCCTTAAAAGATGTTTTGCTCAGGACTGATAGGACTTCCCGCAAAACCTTTTCCTGCTTTAACCTGTCACTTGTAACCATTCTAACCGCTTCTAGAGCCTGCCTAACAAGGCAGAAAACACAGTCCAACTCAGCTTCCATTTATGAACAACTCCACTCCTTCACCACCATGGAATCCGTGGGCTTTAATCATTTCTAGTTTTTAATTCGTGAAATTTCCCATAAAAATGCATGCGCCCCCCAAAGACTATCTACACAGCATAAGTGTATTAATGGAGAAAATGTAATGTTCAGAAATGTGAAGGTGAGCCTCAATTTCATAATTGAACATGGACCTTGAGGAAAAAAGTCAGTGTTGCTTTTGGCACTTTGTGTTGTGTAACGGCTAATCTATGTTTACATTTTGGTGAAGATGGAGCGGAAATATGTGGTGGGCGGCCTTTTGCGATTTTGGTTTTTTGGTAGGTTCTTTATTGTTTTTATGGGTTTCTTTTGGCGGTTAACACAATTAGCTCACGGTGCCTGATTGTGCATTTTTAAAACGTATCGAGAAACATTCCCTTTTAAGACTAAAAAAGTTTTAAGAGGAAAAGTACGCTCAATTTAGACAAGAAAAAAGGGAAGAACAAGCAGAAAAATCACATCACAAAATAGGCAACACCCTGTTAATAGTGCCAGCGTTTAGATCATGTAGGCTTTAACTATGCAGTGTGGCTTATTATATTCTAGGATAGTGTAGTCCCATTCGTACCCCGTGGTCAATTTGAAAAACTGGATCATGGCTACGCTGTGAGTGCATTGTAGTCTGCCATCTGGCCGTCTTAGTAATCCTTTTTCGAGCGTGTATCGGCATATGTCTGAAAAGTAGCAGTTTGGCCAGAGTACATTTACGCTTCCGTCGCCGTTCTTTTTATATCCCAGGTCGAGTGTAGAAACTTTTAGTGCAATCATGGTTTGGCGGTAGCTTGTTAGAAGAGCATCTATATCCACGTTTCTTTCTTCAATAGATTTTTTGTCTTTGTCTTTATAGAATCCTATGGCTCCTACTCTAGCTCCTGCTCCGGTTTGGCCTAGAAACTCGTTTTCGGTTTTGAAATGGGCATACATGAATGCTTTGTAGGCTTCTTTATGTTTTTCATGTATTGAGACTATGTATTGACCCAGTTGCTCTATGGTTTTAATATCTTCTGGCACGTCTACTCCAAATTTTTCGGTGAGATATTGCGAAGTGTTTTTGATAAACCTAACTGTGAATACGGGACCGTAGGTTTTAGCTTCTTCACCAATAGCAGATGTTACTAGTGCTAGATAGGATATGAGGTCGGGCTCTTTGAACGGCCCTGTTTCAAACATTACAAAATCAGATGGTTTAGCGTCTACCACTTCCAAGAACCTCACTTGCAATTTTGATTTATTACCTTGTTATGTATATTCTATATGTATTGGGAATATAAACTTTTCTTATTATGTTACTTTAATACAAAATTAATACATCCTATGTTTCCATAAGGGAGCTATTCCTTCTTGAGAATTCAAATTAGTCGGTAATTTTTCATCCCAACGAAAATACATAGTGCGTTAACACATTTGAAAGAATGTGTCAAAAGTGCACAATTTAAAGCCTAAAATATTCTTTTTAGTAGCCAAAAAGCCATATACGTATTAAGACTTCCATCTAAAGTGTACCTGCACTTTGGTCGTTATTTGTGGTCGCCTCATTTCCTTTTTCCGCGTTCATACACTTGATTTTTAAATCTCTCTGTGGAGATTTTTTTCTACACGAAGACGTAGAAACAGGCGGTGCGACACAACTACAAGATAAGCCAAACACTGAGTCACCATTGAACATAGGGAAAAAGTCGCCTTTGAGCAAAAAGGAGAAAGGATAAGTTTGGAGCTAGGTTAAAAGCCCGTTACTAGATAGCAAAAACCACATCTCACAAACAAGTTGGGCGCAAAGTAGTAAGTATGTATTTTTGTTTTTGTGGGGTGTGTAAAAATGTTCCCCCTCAAAAAAACATTTATGGGGCTCAAAAAATGGAAAAGGAGGCTTAGGAAGCCTCCTCAAAAACAGGACCCACAACAAAAATTACATACCCCCAAACAAAAAATACACACACATTACATTGCGCCAACAAGTTGCACCATCAAATTTTTACGTTTGAAGGTTCTTGATGTCAGGCTGCTCTATAACTTTTGTTTTATATATTTACTCCAGAAGTAGAGGTAACTAGTTGAAAATTTTGAGAGGTTAAAAGGTAGAATGTGACTAGAAGTGAATCTTAGGGGCTTCAATTGGAGGTGCTTAAATGTTTTTATTCCATTTTTCTGAGGTCTAATATTTTCTCTTTTGTTTCTGTTACGGAACCTTTTTGCACTAGTTCCACTTTGGCTTTGATTCTGAGTGTTTCTTTAAATTCTTTTTCCAATTCCTTTTTGGCTTCTTCCAGATTTTTTGGCAGGCTTTCCCCTGTACCCTCAAATTCTATTCTGATTGTTAGCACATCTGATAGTTGGGGTCTATCAACGGTTGCCTCATAGTTTCCCAGTTCCGGGTGCTTTTGAACCACGCTTTTGATGTTTACGGGGTGCACAAACATACCTTTGACCTTTACCAGTTGGTCCACTCTTCCCAGTATTCTTTTCAATTTGGGTGAAGTTCTTCCGCAACTACATTTTTCCTCACTGAGGATGGTGGCATCACCAGTTCTGAATCGGATGATTGGGTTTGCTAGTTTGTGGGGCATGGTGCAGGTAATCTCTCCTTCCTCTTCTGGTGCTACCTGTTCTAGGGTGTTGGGATCTATTATTTCCATTATTAGGGATTCCTCAATGTGCATTCCATTCTCTTGTGGGCATTCCCTGGCTACTGTTCCTAAGTCTGCGGTTCCAAAGAGTTGTCGTGCAAGAATTCCAAAAGTATCACCGAGAGATTTTCTCAAACTGTCAGGTAGGGGTTCCGCAGAAAAAATTCCTAGCTCCAATTTTAGGTCTCCTCTGGGATTTATTCCTCCCTTTTTGGCTTCCTCTCCAATCATGGCTAGAAAGGAGGGGGTTCCTGTGAAAACTGTTGCTCCCAAGTCCCTCATTATTATTGCCTGGTAGGCTGTTTGTCCCACGCCTGTGGGAACCACGGTGCAGCCCAAGCGTCTGAAGCCCAAGTGTATGTTTAGCCCAGCGGGAACCATGTGGTACATAAAGGTGTTTATTACTATGTCTCCGGGTCTGGCTCCACAAGAATAAAACGCTTTACACCTCGCGTTAAGCATGGCTTCTGCTTCTTCTGCCATCACTCCCTCAAAAATTGGTCCAGGTGAGATGAAGATTTCTGACAGTTTATTTATGGGGACGGTTAAATTGTTTCCGAAGGGTGGATTTTTTCTTTGCGCCTCTTGTAGTTCGGGTTTTCTCAAGAAGGGAATTTTTTTGATGTCCTCCAGGGTTTTTATGTCCTCAGCGGTTAAGCCCGCCTCCCTAAATCTTTCATGATAGAAGGGAGAGTTGCTGTAGGCGTGTCTGAAAATTCTAACCAAATTCTTCTCGTCGCGTAGCCTCTTCTCCTCTTTGGTCAAGCTTTCCTCCTGAGGATTCCACATTCCACTATTCCTATCAACGGGCAAACTAACATCTCCTGACTCTCAAAAAATGGTGGTCGCAAATATAAGTGGAAATATTTGAAAAATAAAAAAGGTGGGGTTTAGGGTTTATACGCGCTCAATTATTGTTGCTCCTCCCTGTCCGCCGCCTCCGCAGAGTGTGGCGCAGCCGTAACGTCCGTTCTCGATTTGTAGTATTCTGGCCAGTGTTCCTGTGATTCTTACTCCCGTGGAGCCCAGTGGGTGCCCTATGGCTGTGGCTCCTCCCTTCACATTAACTTTATCCTTGTCCAGTCCCAAGGCCTTTATTGCGTATAGTGTTACTACTGTGAAGGCTTCGTTTATTTCCCAGAAGTCTATGTCCTTGACCTCTAGTTTGGCGTGTTTTAAAGCCATCTGTGTGGCGGGCACTGGTCCCTCACCCATTACGCTGGGGTCGACGCCTGCCCAGCCCATGGAAACTATTCTAGCCATGGGCTCCAGGCCGTATTCCTTCATTTTCTTCTTTGACATGAGGAGCATTGCCGTTGCCCCCGCGTTAAGGGGAGAGGAGTTTCCAGCAGTGATGACGCCGTCAGGTTTGAATGCGGGTCTGAGCTTTTCAACCGCTTCCAGTGTGGTGTCTGGCCTTATGGATTGGTCAGAGTCTATTATCCTCTTTGTTCCGTCGGGCATTTCTGCCTCTACTGGTATTATTTCTCCCTCTTTTCTGCCTTGGGGGTATCCGGCACCGTTTCTGAAGTAGCCTTCTTTTAGGGCTTTTGCGGCCAGCTGGTGGCTTCTTACCGCAAACTCGTCTAAATCCCTTTTGGTCCAGCCATATTTGTCCTTATACTTGGCGAAGAGCTTCTCTGCCGTTAAACCCATGCTCATTGCAGTTAGCAGGTCATATTTCTGAACGAACTCGGGCTTCATAAGTGAAGGACTCACCCCTATGTGTGGGTTGAGGTCTAACTGCATAGGCAGGTGGGTCATGTGTTCTATACCACAGGCAAAGAAAACATCAGAGTAACCAGTCATTATCTCCATGGCACCCCTATGAATGGCGGACATGGCCGAAATACACACTCGATCTATGGCTTGGGCCGCAACGTTCATTGGGAGTCCAGCCAGCATGTTTATGACTCGTCCACCGTAGAGCCAGTTCTCCTTCATCTGCATGGTACACCCAGTAACAACATCTCCAATGTCCTCAGGATTTATGCCCGTCCTCTCAATTATCTTATTTACAAGCATGGCCGCAACGTCCGGCATATACACCTTGTTAAACACGTCTTTTTCAGGTTCTGCGGGTCTCGACCTAGAAAATGGAGATCTAAGATAATCAACTATGTAAACTTCTTCCAAAGTTTTATTACCTCCTGAGAATTTTACCCTCATTTCCCTCTATAAGGGAACAAATTATATAAAGGTTTGTTAGAAAAGTCGCCAAAGGGCAAAAAACATTTTTTTAAGAAAACTGAAAGGTGAAGTTGAAATCTCAGCTCTAAAGGAAGAAAAATATGTAGACATAAATCAGTTGTTCTAATCGAAAGAATTAGGGAGCTTGAAGTACTTGACTAGTTATGAAATTTTTGAAAAGCTGAAAAAAGCCGTTATTGATTATGATGAGAAAAAAGCAATTGAGACGGCGACTAAAATTGTTGAGCAAAAGATGGACATCATAGCGGCCATCGAGGCTTTGGGTGAAGGCATGCTTGAAATAGCCAGGAAGTATGAAAATTCTGAACTATTTTTACCCGAACTACTATTATCCTCAGACGCCATGTATGCTGCCCTGCGGGTTCTGGAACCCCACATAAACATAGTCAAGAGGGATGTGAAAAAGAAGATCGTCATTGGAACAATTGAGGGAGATGTCCACGATATTGGAAAAAACATTCTAAAGACCATGCTTACGGCCGCGGGTTTTAGGGTCGTAGACCTCGGACGAGACGTTCCTGCTGAAAAGTTTGTTTCAGAAGTTGAAAAGCAAGGTGCAGACGCGGTGGCAATGAGCACCCTTATGACCACAACCATGAAGAACATGGAGAGAGTGGCGAACCTGCTGTACGAGAAGGGCCTTGCTCCTAAAGTCAAAATTGCTGTGGGCGGTGCTCCCGTTTCAGAGGGATTTGCTGATGATGTTGGTGCACACATTTACGCCACAAATGCCATAGAGGCTGTGGAACTTTTTAAAAGGCTGTTGAGGTGAACAATGTGGGGAAGATGAGTCACTATGAAAGGGTGTTTAACGCTATTGTTGATGGATCCGTGGATCGGCTTCCCGCTTTTCCCATGGTTTGTGGTTTGAGTAGGAGGCTTGTGGGAGCCACACATAGAGAGTACAGTACGAACGCCAAGGTTGCTGCAAACTCGCTTCTAGCGGCTCAGAAGGAGTTTGACATGGACGTTATACCGCTGCTTATTGACTTGTCTGTTATTGCGGGGGATTTTGGGGCGAAGATACGCTTCCCCGAGGAAAACACGCCCATGGTGGAAGAATTCCTAATAAGAAGTGTTGAGGACTATGAGAAGCTTGAGGCGCCCGAAATACCTGGGGCGAGAATGAAGCACCAGATTGAGACCACCAAACTAATAATGGAAAAAGTTGCAGGACAGGTACCCTTCTCAGTACTAGTTGAGGGGCCACTTCTTGTTTTAACTCAGCTCGCCGGGGCAGAAAGAGTTTTCAAAGATGTGAAGAGGGAGCCTAAAGCCGTTGACACCGCCCTAAAAGTAATAACCGAAGCGATAGTTGATTACCTAGACTGCTACCCCGATGGGGGAGGTGCTGGAACAATATGCATGGACTACTTATGGGGCAACCGTACAATAATAAGTGATACTGATTACAGGAACCTTGAGGGGAAATATGAGCCGAAAATCAGACAGAAAATCCTTGAGAAGGGATACATGTACAGTATTCACAATTGTGGCGAGTCCCCGATGCTTGACATCCAAATCAGAGAATATCAGTGCCCCTTCTACAGCCTAGCAACATACCCTGATAGGGGAGAAAACCGCTCAATATCCAAAATAGTAAAGGAATACAGTGATGACACAGTGATAGTGGGCTCTCTTGACACCCAACTTTTCACCTTTGGAACCGCTGAAATGGTGGAGAAAGCCACACGAAACTTCATGGAAGAAGTTGCAAGGGCCCTAATAGAATCGGGGCACAAATCAAAATTCGTTATTTCAACGGGCTGCGAAATCCCGCCCTCAATTGAAACCAAACTAGAAAACATCACAGCAATGATGGAAACCATAAACGGATACGGACCAAAAATCCAGGAAAAAATAAATGGAGAGTTGAGGGTATAATATTTAAAGCTTGGATTTAGAGAGGCGTGTTCAATATGCCTTTTGTAAGCGTTAATGGTCTGAATACCTTCTATGAGTCTAGGGGCAAGGGAAGAACGTTGATTCTGGTGCATGGGGCGGGCGGCACCAGCCAGTACTGGGGTATACAGCTTTCTGAACTATCAAAGAGGCTCAGAGTTATTGCCGTCGATTTGCCGGGGCATGGAAAGTCTGAGAGCCTTAAGGAAAAGGCTACCACAGAAATGTACGCTGACCACTTGGCTGGTTTCATGAAACAGATTAAACTCGACCATGCTATCATAGCTGGCCACTCATTGGGTGGGCTTATAGTTCAGCAACTCGCCCTGAAGCGTCCCGAGCTTTTCGAGAAACTCATTATTGTTGACAGCGCTGCAAGGTTTCCTGATCCAACCAGCGTTTCAAACCAATCCGGAAGTTCAGAAACCCTTCGCAACTTCTTTCTTAATCAACCACCTGAGGTGCTTAGCAGGGCAATTATATCCCGGCTTTTCTCCAAAAAAACACTCGAAAAGGGGGGCCTATCTCCTATACTGAAATATCTTCCTACGGAGTCGGTTTATGACCCCAGCATTTGGCTTAACGATTTTGAGGCGGGAAGGGGAGTAGACCTAAGAGAGAAAATTAAAGATATTAATATTCCGACGCTCATAATAGCTGGAGCCGATTCCCTAATTCCCATCTCAATGGCCCAGTTACTACATGAAAATATTAAGGGCTCGCTTCTTGAAATAATTCCCGACGCTGGGCACATGCTTATGCTTGAAAAACCAGACCAATTTAACCAGACTATTCTAAAATTCATCGGCGAATGATTTTTGCTAACCATGCCCTTTTTATCGTATAATTCTTTTGGGTTTACAAAAGGTTAAAATGATAAGCAGTAGTTGTACCTCCTATGAGTTGTGGTGTATGATTATGCCTGGAGAAAAAGTTTTGATTGCTTATGGTACCCGTTATGGAAGTACTGAGGAGATTTCCCAAGAGATGGGGAAGACTTTAGAGAAAGAGGGCCTAGAGGTCCAACTAGTTGATCTTAAGAAAACGAAATCTAAGGAATGGCCTTCTCTGGAACCCTTTGATGGAGTTCTAGTGGGGTCCAGTATTGCGGTGGGCAAGTGGATGAACGAACCCCAAGAATTTCTCAAAAAACACAAAGCGGAAATCAGGAAAAAAGAGAAGATTCTTGGCATGTTTGTGAGTTGTGGCTCAGCCATGGTCAATCCGAGCACTCGCAAACCTCTTTATCCCAAAAAATATGAGAAGGCGAAAATTGATTACTTGGAAAAAGTAATGGCTAAGATAGGAATTGAAGCGAATATTTATGATGTCTTTGGAGGAGTTTATGATTTTTCTGAATCCTCAAGAATGGGCGGCTTTGCTAAAAAAATGATGAAAATGGGAATAAAACAATTATCGGAAGATTTAGGCATTGAAATAGATGAAAACGGAAAGACGGATTTACGGGACTGGGATCAGATTCAGAGTTTCGCAAAAAAATTTGCTTCACTGGTAAAGAAGTAAACGGGTACCTACCCATCACGAAATAGTTATTTCTGATTAGAGTATAGGTTCGAAGATTTTATTAAAAACCAGTAAGGTTAAATTAAGAGTCAAACGGTTAAAACTTGTTCTCTATGCTCCTGGGAAATAACTTTTTATTTTAGCTTCTTAGAGGCCTAATACGTGTTCATCAAACCTGAATGGAATGAAGATAGGTTAAAAAATTATTTGGAGGGCAAAGTGCATGGTTTCGAAAATAAGTTTTGGGCGGGTAGGTGGAGGTTTTGGAAAAACTGAGTAAATAACCAAACTTTTATATAGTCTATATACAATACTCAGCTATGGGAGGTTAATTTTACTAAAAGTGCCACGACGGCACTCTAAACTAGCAAAGGGAAGAGAGGTTGAGAGTTGTCGAAGATAAAGACGCTCGCCTTTATAGTTGCAGTAATATTTATCGGTGCTCTTTTTGTGGGCGCTTCTTCGTTTGTCACGTCTCTGGGGGCTTCTTCTACTGCTTCAATGTGCTGGATGTTACCCCTAAGTAGCCAGTCTGGAACTTTAGGAAACCCTGAAATAGATACCGTGTGTTTATGTGGAGGCCACTGGAAAACAATCAGAACTTATGATGATGGTTGCTTGAAGCAAGACATGGTAACTGGGGAACTACTTTTACATGTTCGGGGTACTCCTTACGAGATGGGGTACCAGCATGGTATGCTTCTTAGCAATGAAATAGCGAATCTTTGTAGTGGCTTTCTTACACCTGTTTGTATGGAGGTTGGTGGCGGCTATGACATGGAGCATTTCAGTGTAGGTTACAGTATAATGCGTGACATAGCATACAGTGCTTTGGTTCCCTTCATTAAGGCTTATACTCCTCAGTACTGGGCTGAAATGGAGGGGATGGCTGACGCTCTCAGAGACGCTGGCACACCAGTAACCTTTGATGACATACTGCTAATCAACACCTTTCTGGACATCACATACAACTTGCAGAGTATTTCCTCAGGATATTCCTGCAGCTATTTCGCGGCTTGGGGTAATGCAACACACAAAGGGGAACTGATTCAGGGGGGCAACACGGATTTTGAGAGCTACAACATAGCACCAAATGCAACAATATTTATAGTTCAGGAGCCTGAGCCTGACCCTACGATTCCAGGATACACACCCGGCTACCCGTTTCTGTCAGTAGGTTGGATAGGAGTGATAGGAACCCTGTCAGGAATGAACATAGAGGGGATTTCGATTGGTGATACAACATCCTGGACTACCGAAATGAGCTTTGCTGGTGTTCCATACTTCTTCTTGGTGAGAAGCGTTATCCAATATGCGGATAGCATAGATGCTGCTCTCTGGATATTTGAAAATACGCCAAAAACAGCGGGCTTCACCCACGTTGTGGGTGACTCTAAGATTCCGGAGGCCAAGGTCATCGAAATCTCAGCGGATAATGTAGCCATAAGGTCAATTAATCCCTGTCAACCAGCACCACCACAAACAATTCACACATCAAACCATTACGAGTGCGGAGAGATGATCCCAGGTCAAGCTGCAGCTTATGGCATTTCTTGGAATCCCGAATGGCCAGTGTCCGTTTGGTTAGATTACGTTCGACAAGTAGATCGCCGTTTTGACAGATACAATCAGCTACTCAACAAGTACTATGGAAAGATCACGGTTTTAAAGGCCATTACAATTCTTAGAGATCGATACGACCTATTCCAAAACAGGTACCTTAACTACTCAGAATACGGAAACACAATTAACGCTCTTGGACCCAGGATACAGGTTACAGAGCCAATCGAACAGTACTATGGAATTGTTCGACCAATCATTAAACAGAGTTGCACGATATACAGCTGGGTATTTATTCCAGGGGAACTAAAGGCTTGGATGGCTTCGGGTGAATATCCCGCCCCAAAGGGTAAATATGCCTTCTTAGACTTCGGCAAAGAGCTGGGATTAAACACATTACCTTCATGTGCTAGACAACCCTACGCCGAAGTTATTGGCGAAGGGCCTTCACAAGTGAAGGTGGTTCATGTGTTTGGGGGCCCGTACAATAGAGGTTTCCAACACGGAACACTCTGCGCTGATGAAATCTATTATCTAACCCAAATCGTGTACTATATTGCTCCCGAGGAAATCTGGCATCAACTCGCAAGTCTATGGGGCTACTTTGTTCCACTCGAGTTTAAGCTGGAGATGGCGGGAATCGCTGCCGGATGCCGAGCTCAGGGGTATACTGACATAACCTACGAGGATATTCTGGTTATTAACTCGTTTGTGGACATGGGTTATTGGCTCGATGTTCACGGAGGAGAATTGATGAGTCAGGAACAATCGCAAAAACTCGGATGCACGGCTCTCTTAGCCACAGGCTCTGCTACAATAGACGGAAGGACGATTACGGGAACCACCATCGACTTTATGTCTGCCGCTACACCGGGTATGACTCTGGTGGATGTGACCCCCACCGTTGGCTATCGTGTTGTTTACTTTAGTGGTGCAGGGTGTTTGGGTCTCAACGGTATGAATGGAAAGGGCCTAGCGCAGGTGGAACAGAGTATTGGAGGGCCGCACCAAGACTTTGGGATGCCAGCTATGATCCAATCCAGAATGATACTGCAGTATATGGATGACATTTATGAAGCCAAAACATTTGCAGAGGCGTGCATTGATACCATAAATCCGCTTGTTGGCACAAATTATGAATCGCATGTGCAATGTATTGAGGTCTCTGACAGTTTGGGCAACATTATGGTAATGGAGTTGGATCCAGCACGGATGTGCACGGTAATTAACCCTGATAATGGTTTTGATAACCAGCCCCCAGCCTATATAGAGCCACACACGTATGTGGGTCAGGGTCCTGGCTGGCTATCGAGACAGGGAATATTCTGCTGCCCCGAAATGAAACAGTGCCAGTTTGACCCAGATGACTGGAGCGACCCAAAAATGTTCTGCATGTCGGAACAAGCCAATGCTAGCTGGGGAGAAATAGACATCTGGAAGGTTCTACAATTCACCAAGAACAACACAATCTATGATAGTGATCAGGTGGGAAGTATATTTATGGTTCCTTCTGAAGGAGCTATCTACGTTCTAAGAGGCCCGGCGAAGTATGGAGAATACGCTCTATATCAGATCCCAGTTGCCGAAGCAAAAATTGCAGAAGGCTTTGGCCAGATTCGAATTGATAAAGAGTGGCATAAGGGCTACGCTGAGCTATATAGAATAGGTAATACTTTCAATCTAATAATTTGTGGCTATCGTACTTCATGGCACATAGATAGTGTCACTCACAAGAATAATATGGATGTTTACAAATGTTCAAACAACGGGGGCACACTCTGGATAAAAATAATATTTGCACAGGAACCAGCAAAAGTGATGGCGCAAGGCGACGGCATCCTATTTAGAGGTAACTTATGCACCTAAAATAAAATGAGACAACAAAGGGAACCTTCACCCCTTTCCTATTTTTTGCTATTAACTCTAATGTGTAAGGCACTTCTCATAGGGTGCCCTTTGATCTGGTAAAAGACAGATATAAGTCCATCAGATTTGATGTTCGTCACTCTTGAAGATGTTGCCAAACTTTTAGCTCTACGATATTTTAATGAGGATTATATTTTTAGGTAAAAATCTAGTCTTACACATACATCCTAGTTCACCCATCTAGTCCTTTTTATGGAAATTTATAAAAAATTGAAGGCTAGAAATCACTATTCTAGGGGTAGGTGAATAATTTGCCAAAGGGAACGATAAAGGATTTAGACGCCTACTTAAAGGAGGTTAACTCATCACCATTCGCCAATTTTATGGGTTTCAAAATTATTGAAATGCAGGAAGGCTTAGTAAAGGGGGAGATGCTGACCAGTGAGGATATGGTTAACCAGTTTGGTGGGGTTCACGGAGGAGCGATAATGGCTTTCGCTGACTATATGTTTGGGGTTGTTGCCAACATGTTTGATAGGCTTTCTGTGGCAGTGGACTTCACCATTAGCTTCTTCAGTCCCACCGAGCCGGGAGCCAAACTGTTAGGTGAGGGTAGGGTTCTGCGTAGGGGAAGCCGACTAGTAAACGTGGAATTAACGGTCACCAGTGAGGAGGGCAAAACTATCGCTAAAGCTTTAGCAACCGCCATGTTTGTATAAGGCATTCAAAAACTAGTAGCTGTTTACCATCAAATTATTTGAATTAAGTTCCAAATAGCTATTCCCGATAGGAAAATTAGTGATGCACAGGAGAGATTGCATGCGAGTTTAGGTTCTATTTTGTAGAGCAGGTAAAAACACAGTAGAACTATTAGGGTTGTTGTCGCCTCGAAAAATTCTGCGACTCCAAGAGCGAAAATAATGTTCGCCACGGGGTTTAGTTCGGTTAGGCCGTTGGCCAATGCTATTTTTGTTTCAACAAAATCTAAAAGGTTTAGACCCACAAATATGGAAGAAAAAAGTATAGTCCTTTTTTTATATGGTTCCACTTTTTGCTCGCTAAGAATAACATAAGTGGACTTCATCCGCTTTCACCCCTTAATCACTTTAAAAACTACATGTAATGAAGCCCATTTTTCCAAGTTTTGTGTGGAGGCCGTGTGTTACTAATTAACTATTTCTCGATGAGAATATTTATACTCTTTCTATTTTGGGAGCAAAAATTGGCTTGTTGCATTTGTGGAGTTTTTAAGCAAATATGAGGTAAAAATTTAGATTTCCTGCCATAAAATCTGCGTTTTTCATGTTTTCTGAAAATCTTGCTTGTGAGTGTCCGCATAACAATCATTTCTTTAGAAGCGTGAATCACTTTGCCCGTTTTAGAAAGAATTAGGCGGGAAACCAATTTACAATCTGGAAGTTTGTGCTATGAAGCGGGAGCAGTTGATTGAAAAACTGATGGATGATGTGGATAGGAATAAGGGTAAGTGGAATTCCAAGGGGATAGCAATTATCAGTGTTGAAAAATCACTTATTGGGATAAGGGGCGAGGTTCCAGAAAAGTGCATCGAATACTACTTGAAATTTCCCATATCAGAAATGCAGGAGGGAGACAGCATACACAATGGAAACAGCTTCCTGATGAGGGTCACAGAACAAACAGCAGTGATAGTGGTTCTGGGCGAGGAACATTTCGCCAGACTATCAGCAATAAATCTGAGGGGGAGGTTATCCGCCCTCCACGATTTTTACCTGCTCGACCTTGACGAAAAACACGGCGAAAAAATATTGGGAAGAGGAGCTCCTAAAGAGTCAGGTTCAATCTTGAAAGAGACTCTAAACAGAATAAGGAGTGGCGAAATAGCGGCAGATGTGGCGATAAATGAGTGGTTAAACAGCTTCATAAACAGGGTGAGGAACGTTGAGGAAAAACCCTTAAAGGCTCAAACATGAGCGCGTTACTCGCCTGGGATTTTGAGATATCTGCTGTACTTTTTTTGGAGATAATCCTGCTTCTCGGAGTCCAAGGTCATAAATAGTTCTGGAATAATTTTTCTATTAGACCAACTAATTTTTCTGAGGCATACGCCAACTTCCTTCAGGGAATTTGAGTGATTCATTTTTTCTGCTATGAGGGGTAGGAGTTCCAAGGCTACTTCTGTACTATAATTTGCTATTGCTCCGTAACAGTTTCCAGTATAGTTTAGGTTGGTGGTGTTTCTCAATTTTTCTATGAGTGCTTGGAGAATGAGGTTACATTTTTGGGGGCTAATTTTTTGAAGGGTCTTTAACAAGTTTCCAATGTTGTGGGGGTTGAATGTTTTGCCAGCCTTCTCCGCGATTGTTGCTATTCCTAAATTGTCTACTACTTGCTTTGCGACTGTTTCGCCTGATATTTCCAAGATGTGTAGGCATTCCCATATATCGCGAACCCTATTTGATTGGGCAATTTTCTTTTCTAGTTTTCTGGCATCCAATTTGTGGGCGATTAGGGATGCTAGTCTTATTGTGCGATAGTCATGAATGTTTAAAGGGGAGTTAATTGTGCTTTCAGCATGATTTCTGCCTATAATGGAGTGGAGGCACTGTGATACTTCTCGAAGACTACGAGACGCATCCATTTTTGAACACACGATTTGTACCAGTTTCTCCGCGGTGCTTGGGCTCAAATTATTAATTTTAGCGAAAAATTTTCCAATTTCCCTATGATTATTAGATTTTTTAGCAATTTTTTCTAAATTTTTAATATCAATGTGGGCCTCGTCCAGAAGGGGAAGTTCGTCTAAATCTATAGGTTTTTGGAAAGCAGGATGCATAGCGGGGTCAAAAATTTTGGAAGTATAAAAGGCTTCACTTTCAAGCTCATCAATGAAATGGACAACTTCTCTAATACTTTCAAGCTTGTTCAACTTTTCCGCAAGGCTTGCTCCATAAATCAATTTAGAAACTACTCCTCAGGAAGGTATAATAGATCCAAATTTGCTTAAATCATTTATCCTCTCCACCAATTTTTCCCTTCCTAGATAGATTTGCTAGGAAAAGTTAAAGGTCAAAACTTCCACACTTAGCTGGGCACTCTCCCAATTTTGCACATCCACCAATAAAATAGCTCCGATGATATTTTTGATTTCAAACAGCTAAGAGACATAGCAGTACTTGCCGCATCCTCAACTATTCCATCAAATAATCCTACTAGAATCTGGTTCTTCAATTGCATTTTAACATTCATTCTTCGTAGGTTTAGATTCCTACTTTTTTATGCGAATAAAGAGATAAAAGGAAAATTGGAAACAAATATAAATAATAAGTAAGAACTCTCTAGGCAAATGGTGTTATACCTGTAATGAATTATTATTTGGGGTGAAAAATTGGCAAAGAAAGAACTTTTGGATAAAGCTTTCGAGCTGGGTAAAAGGTATGAGAAGGAGAATACTGGATGTGCCCAAACTGTGATTGCGGCTATTTTTGAGACTTTGGGCATGTGGAATGAGGATGTGTTTAAGGCTGCGAGCGGTTTAGCTGATGGCTTGGGTCTAACGGGAAATGGGGCCTGTGGCGCACTTGTAGGGGCATCCATGGTGATAAGCTGGCTTTATCCCAGAGAGAAAAAAGACTTCAAAGATCCATTTAAACCTATGAAAGCCTACGCATTGGTTAAAAAGCTCCACGACCAGTTCGTGGAAAAGTTTGGGGCTTGTCGATGCTACGACATACAAAAGAGACTCATGGGTCGAACCTATAACCTTTGGGACCAAAAAGAATTGAATGAAGCCTTCTCCTCAGGCATGCTGGACCACTGCTCAACAGTAGTTGGAAACGCCGCCAGACTAGCAGTGCAAATAATACTAGAAGAAAAAGAAAAACAATAATACCACGCTAAACACTTGTATGGGCTTAGCACTCAATTCCTAGCTTTTTCTTTACCTTAAACCAAGAACGAGGTTCTTAGGATCTTTTGGTGAATTTTGACCCTTAAGAAAAGAAATTGTGAAAAGCCCTCTTTTCAGAAAAGGGAGCCTACAAAGCCAGATTATTCTTTATGATCTGAATTAGGGAGGTACAAGAAATTTAGTGTCCTATTCCTCGTTCCTTAGAGGTTAATGCGAAAATAGATTTGTGTGAAGATATCCAAAAAGAAACTTTTGTATTATTAATTTTCTCTGCGGATAGGTGTATTGAAATTTTTCCTTTACTATTTTCTTGTGGGGTTTAACGACACTATAGTTTATATTCATTAGTGGGGGGAATAGTTTTAAATATTTATTAAAGTAATAAGCACTAGGATTTGGGCTTCGTGAGGAGCGGGTTGGTCTTGTCTTCTTCCGAACTGGATTTGGAAAAGGCCTTATTTCTCTATGAAAGGGGCTTGGACTTGGTTGAGCGGGAGGATTGGGATGGAGCGTTGCTGCGCTTTGAAAAGGCTTTGGATGTTTTTGGGAGGGCGGGCTCGGAGGTTGAGGTTAGCCTCTGCTTGAAGGCGTTGGGGAAGATTTATGGTTTCCTTGGGAGGTGGGATAAAGCCGCCGAATATGTTGAGAGGGATTTGGAAATCCAGATTTGGAGAAAAAATGGGGAGGAGATTCTTAGCGACATTAACCTGCTAGTCACCTATTTAACAAGGAGTCACAATTATGAACGGGTCATTAGCCACTTAGAAAAGGTGCACAGCCTATTTGAAAAGTTAGGGGATAAAAAGAGTTTAACAAGTATTCAGATGCATTTGGGGCAGGTCTACGAGAAAGGGGGAGACCAGAAAAAGGCCCTAAAATATTATGAAGGGGCCTTCGAGTTGGGGAAAAATCTGGATTTGCCCCACATTCTTAAGTTGGAGAGCAAAATTAGGGAATTAGCGAGTCAAAAGTTTGAAGTTCAAATTGTGGGTGGTGTGGAGGTAAAATCACAGGCTGAGCGCTACCAGAAGGAGGTGGGCAAGTGGGAGGAAGAGAGCGGTGAGGAACTTTTGGCTGGGGAGCCTAAACTAGCTAGGGAGAAGGTTTGGATCCCCCAAAAAGTGCTTGGGGAGGGGTTAAGGAGTAGTGTGATAATTAAGTATAGAGAATTTATGGAAATGGGTAAGGAGCAGACTCTTAACCTTGTTCTGGAGGGGGAAATTACCTTCTTTGGGCGACCTGAAGCTTTTAAAAGTGTTGTCGAAAAGATAAGTGGGACGGATATTGAGGTCTTGATTTTGGCTCCCCATTTCGATGTCGGTGAGCCTCGAAGGAAAATCGCAGTTCCCATTGATGGGGAAACGAGAACACTGCAAGTTAAGCTTACTCCCCGAAAGTTGGGTAGGCATAAAATCTTTGTGGAATTTTACTTCCAAGGAATGCTGTTGCGGCGTGTGGTGGCAGATGTTTTCGTTAAGGAGGCACCTGAGGAAGCTCTAGAAACCCGGAGAAAAATTGAGTTCTCCCTGTACCCGGACGTGGATTTAGATGCAACACTTAGGATTCACCGTTTCCAGAACAGGTTGTATTTCCACCTTTTCACTAGGCATGCTGAAGAACTGGTTCAAAGGGGCGAATTTTTCGGCTCAAGTGAGATAGACTCCACCATCACTGAGAGACTTCTACTGCATATGAAGAATATTGCCTTTGACGGAGAACAACCGCAGAGAGTAATGACCATTCTCACCGAAATAGGTAGAAAAGCGTACAGCCTGATTCCCAAGGGGATAAGAGATTCCATAAAATATCTGAACCCCAGACACCTAATATTGGAGACGGAAGACCTCTTTGTTCCCTTTGAACTGGCTTATGACGAGGAAGATTTCCTATGCCTCAAATATTGTCTGGGAAAAATTATCCTCAGCGAAAACTCAGAATATAGCACACCGCCTCCCAGAATTGAAGCAGAAAAACTGAGAATAAAACTGGTGGCAACAGAAACCAAAAAAGAAACGGCAACACGCGAAAAGGAATTTCTAAAGAGAGCACAAGCCAGCGAACTGATTCTGGCAGGAACGGAGAAGGGGGATAGAAACGGCTTCAAAAAGGTGCTATCTGAAGGCGTAGATGTAATCCACATCCGCTGCCCAGTAATATTCGATGAACAACAGCCCACCAGACCAAAACTGGTATTAAGCGACGCCACAATAGAAATGGAAGAAATTGAAAAACTCAATATCGAGGGAAACCCCATAATATTCGCGGATCTCCATGAGGAAACCAAAGAGAGGAAGGGAACCGGAGCCAAAAGATTCGTGGGAACCGCAACCATAGCAAAAACCTTTCTCAGCAGGGGAGCCGCAGCAGTCATAGCACCACTATGGGAAATACCAGAGAACCTAGCCTCGGAAGTAGCCATGAAATTCTACGAAAAAATCATACCCGGCAGGGAAACACTAGGCATAATGATGAGGGAAACCAAAAAAGAATTAAAACAAAAATACTCCGGAACACTCTGGGCAACATTCAACCTCTACGGCCCCCCAACACTAAAAATAGCCAAATAAACCCAAAAGAATCAAATAACCAAAAAAGGCGATGAAACCATCACTTAAACACAGTAGAATACCTTCAACCAATCCTATCGTAGATTACCCTCCGCTTCCAACCCCTTGTTCTGAAAATTTTTCAAATTTTAGCTATAAAAATTGCAAAAAATTCATTTAGACTGATTAAAAAAATGAAAAAAAATAATAATTATGTGACAGAGGCAACCCACAAGAAAAATGAGAGTCAACCGCTGTGCTAAGCGTTTTTTTGAGCGTTTCATTTTTTTACTCCAAGGAATTCTTGGATGATTTTGACTATTTTTTCTGGTGCGTCTTCCTGTAGGAAGTGGCTGGCTTCAGGTAGCTCATAAACCTTTGTTCCAGGATATATTTTAAGCCACCAATCTATGGTGCTTCTTGGAAAAACGGGATCCTGCAAACCCCAAATAATTATCTTAGGCTTGTCTCGTAGAATATGCAGTTTATCGAGGATGTCCTTCATTACTTTGGCGCTGGGATGTTTCATTCCCACAGGGATGTCACGTGGAAAAGCCTTAGCACCCTTGGTTGAAGCTTTATCAGGGAAGGGCGCGGTATAGGCCCGAATCATGGTGTCAGTAACCTTGGTGTCCTTACCTACTCCGCCTCTCTTGAGTAGTATGGGTAGTGTTTCTCTCAGATTTTCGAAGAATCCATCGTAGGTGCCCTGCTCTTCCATGTTGCTAACCCAGGTGCGGGAACCCTCTGGCATAACTCCTACTGCGGTGTTCATTATCACCAGCCTCTTCACCCTCTGCGGATGGTTTACTGCAAAACCGAACATGATTGGTCCGCCCCAATCTTGCCCCACCAGAGTTATGTCCTTTAGGTCTAGTTCTAGGAGGAGCTTGGTGAGGTTGTCTATGTGCTGTGCTAGAGTGTAGGGCTTGTCCTGAGGCACGTCGCTTTTTCCGAATCCCATGTGGTCGGGAACTATTACGCGGTGGGTTTTGGATAGGGGAGGAATAAAATTGCGGTAAAGGTAGCCCCAAGTGGGTTCCCCGTGAAGGCAAACTATGGGCTCCCCTTTTCCCTCATCGACGTAGTGCATTCGAAAACCGTTAATATTTTTGAAGTGGGGTTTAAAGGGGAATGTGCCATCAAATGTTTCATTTAAAATTTCTTCCCTCAAAATTTTCATCCTCCACTGTTTGGGTTGGTTGATGGGGTTTTAGTCTTTGGTTACTATGATTGCGGAGATTGAGTGTGCAGGGAGGTTGTACTCGATTTTTTCTGGTAGTTGTGTGAATTCTCTTTGTTTTTGGTTTATTTCCCTTTTTTGGAAGCTGTTCTTGGAGTGTATGTCTGGGGCGTTGATTTCCTTGATTATTATTTTCTGGTAGGTTCTGAGTTTGGGTATTTCCAGCTCTATGGGTAGGTCGTCTTTGTGATTGAAGTTTACCAGAAATATGGTTAAATTTTTGCTGTCTTTGCTTATGGTTGCCGAGCAGTCCAAGCAGGGTATGTCCTTCTTCTCTTTTAATATTCCTAGGGGCTCAAATGAGAATTTTGGGGATGAAACTTCTGTGCTTACCGCGTAGTTTTGGGTGTATTCCCTGTAGAGCTTCATGACCTCGTAGGTGGCGGTGTGAAAAACGTTTCCATCCCTTGTTTGGATTATTCCAATGGTGTTGACCAGTTGGGCAACGTTTGCCATCTTCACCACACTTGCCATTTTGATAAGCTTGTTCAGAACTGAGGCCGCCCACAACCCATCCCTCAAGGAATAGTTTGCAGATAGTAGTTGGTTTGTGTCCCACCACAGATTCCACTCATCAACTGCTATTTTTACCTTGTTATTACTGCCCATGACGGAGTTTATGGTCTCCCTCACCCACTCCAATATTTCCTGGAGCAGGAATGATGAGGCTATGATTCGCTGGTAGGATTTGATATCCTCCCTAATTTCACTCCCACCCTCCTCTGGAAAAATCCCAGTGAAGTAAAAGTGAATGGACAGGTAGTCAATGTATTTACCCGCTTTTTGGAGAACGGTTCTCGTCCAGTTGGGAAACCTTTGATCCGCCCCCACGGCCACCAGTTCGATTTCAGGGTCAACAGCCTTCATTGCATCATGGTACTCGATAAACTTTTCCGCGTACTCCTCAGCGCTCATGTGTCCCGTTTCCCAAGGCCCGTAGAGCTCGTTTCCAATGCCCCAATATTTAACGTTGTGCTTCCTTAAGTGTCCATACCGAGCCCTTAGGGAGCCAAATCTACTATTGTGGGAGCCATTGCAGTATTCTACCCAGTTTGCCGCTTCTTCGGGTGTTCCAGAACCCACATTAACGTTAATGTAAGGCTCTGCCCCCACCCTTCTACAGAAATCTATGAACTCGTCGGTGCCAAACCTGTTGGTCTCCAAAGGACCGTACTCTGGACCCAGCAAACTCCAAGGCATGTTATCCCTTGTAGGCCTCTCATCCACGGGGCCCACTCCATCCATCCAGTGATAATTGTCCGAGAAACATCCGCCAGGCCATCTTATAACCGGCGGCTTCAAACCCATAATACTACTAATAACCCTCTCATTAAGGGCGTTCTTCTTTGTATCCCAGATTCCGCCATAAATGCACCTACCCAAGTGTTCAATAAAGTGACCGTAAATCCGCGGATCCACTTCTCCCAGAATTTTCACCGGAAAAACCGAAATTGAAGCCCTACCCAACACCCTACCACCAACCATACCAGTAGAATACAAAAACAATAATTTCCAAACACTATAAAAGCATTACCACTTTAAAGGAAAAAGACTCTGAACAGCCAAATTCCCAACTTGAAGGAAGCTTTAATGAGTCTTCTCCAACCCTAAGGGAAAAAGTGGTTTGGAAAAATCATTCGCCGAATCTGGAGAGGTGGCAAAGAATTGATGCATAATTAGGATTTTTACTCAAATTTTGACACTCCCCACGGCTATAAGTCGGGAGCTTTCTCGCCAACGATTTGTAAAATTTATATCAGAGAGAAGGAAAATATTCACTTTGGATTTTTAAGAAACCATTTTTACTTTGTGGAGCCTCTAGTTGATATAGCCAGAGAAAAGATTAGGCAAATGGGTCAAGCAGATATTATAGTAATCGCAAATGAACTAAATGTGGAACCCATAAACCTCAAAGAAGCATACAAAAAAATGGTGAAGCAAAAGCTATTGGAAAACGTGAAAATAATCAGAGGAAAAATTTTACCAATCTCATTATTTTTCTAAAAATTGATAGCCTCCATCATCGAGTCTATGATTTATCATTTTTGTGGTTTGGATCTCCCTCGAAACTATACGCTATGAGCACGGTTAAGTCAATGAGTCTTTGGCTCATTCTTCTGCCCCTCACTTAGGAAAACGGTTTCTACTTCTTGTTTGTCTTTTTCGGTCGCATACTTTGCTGTGCCCTTAAACCTTCCATGTAGATTTCTGAAACTCTTAGGCTCCAGAACAATTTTATTATCTTCTACACGCCAAAGTATTTCCATCCCACCTTTATTTTTGAGTTCCTCTCTAACCCGTTTAGGAATCGCCAAAGTAAAAATCCGATGAACAATTGAACTCTCAACCAAAAAGCATTCCCCGTGAAAAATAAAATTTTGAAATAATAAAAAAACTATTGCATACTTCCTGAGCTCCAAAGTTTATCAATCAAAGAACAATTTTGAGGAACACAATTGGTGATTATTGCTCGCATAGTACTCGTAAAAACCTTACCAAAACAATCCTCAAACTACCCTTCCTATGCCTCTTTGGATAAAAGAGCATTTCTTTAAAGATTTATTAATTTCTGCAATTGGAATCCGAGATACACGTTCCAGATTTTAAGCCTAAAAAAGACTCGGTAAATGATTCCCTCTCTCAGGGTACTCACCTCAAAAAACCACTTTTAAATAATTTTTCGATTAAACTAAAATAGCGTCACCTTCTACCCTTAATCTTGAATAGGCCTATTATTTCCTACCTTTTTCTAGGGGTGATTGATCCCTTTACTTTTCTATGAGCTTAAATTTAGTGATATCCAAGTAGGTGTAACCGTTTCTGGGAATTTTTCGATGTTCCAAAAGTTTGATTCTTTTTTTGAATATTGGGCCGTCACAGACAAACGTGTGATACTCACCCAACTCGCCCAAGATGTCCACATTTTTAGCGTTCCTAATTTTGAGTATATCCTCCAGAAACTCTTGGTCCAGTTTGCGTCCCAGCCACTCATCTTCCAGAAATTCCCTTTTAACCATAATTACAACCGCCTCAAAGCCCAAATCAATAAATTCTCTAAAAAGATTTTCGGGTTTATTGTTAAAAAGGGGTGATAAAGCCTTTATTCCCAGTTCCCTGCACACACGCTCCGTCCACTCCCTGTGTTCCGCAATCCACACATCGCCGAAAACGCATCCCCCTACTCCTCTGAGCTTCAGCTCACTAACCAGTTCCTTAAACCCCTGCTCATAAGTCTCCCAAGTAACCTCTCTTGTAACCAGGGGGATCCCCATGGCTTCTGACTGAGCCCTCAACAATTCCACGTTGAGTGCATGCGACATGGATCTGCCACCACTTGAAACAAAGCTCATCAAGTAGGAAACCCTAACACCCCTCCGGAGAGCACCGTAGAGAGATAGCGCACTCTCTTTACCACCGCTCCAAGACACAACAAACTCACACAACAAAACCACCAACCAAAGACGAAGCATACTCCTATAAAACACTACCGAAAAAAAATTCAAAGCAGGTTAGAATAAACCGCCAAATTAGCCTTTCTCACGGGAACCCCATCCAACCCCTGTGAACTGGAGAAAAAGGTAGTAAAAACTGTGGAGGAGGGGGAATATGCGTATAGACACAGGTATTTCCTCAAACTGAACCGTTTTAATAGCTTTTTTCCCCACTTTTCACCGATAATAGGGGGTCGCTATGCACAAGGTTCTGTGTGAAAAATGAGATCTAAACGGTTAGCCACTAAAAAATAATACCACCACAATAATGTTCCAAAAACGGTTCCATAAAACTGCTACCGCCGAAAAGGGAAGTTAAAATTCTGAACCCAACCCCCCTCAAAAAGGAATATGCTAGTCACGTTTCCGTTAATGCTTCTATCACCGTCTTTGCATACAGTATCGCTTTTCGTGAATCCCCCTCACTCATAACTCCCTCCCCGTAGTCCGCCTTTTTCCGAAGCTTATATAGTTCCATTAGTGTGCTGGCGAGGGATTCGAAACCAATGTTTCTTAAAACATTCGCTAGTTTATCGTCTCTTCTCGGAAGATGCTCCATTCTTCCTGCAATAAAAGACTCTGCAGCCATACGGGCCGCAAAATATGCCGCGCTGACCGCCTTATTATAACACTTTACATGGTCGTCCCTCTGAGCTTCTTCCAACAAAAGGAGAACCTTTTCCCTCAATTTATTTAACACGGAAGCCCTCCCGCTTAAAGGCGGTGGAAAAAACTTCTTCTTCTGGTGTGCATGTTATGTAGTTTATGCTCAGGTCTCCTCCTACTTCATCTTCAGCCTCCCACTTAGCCTTGACAATCTTCTCATCAACACCTTCCTCTTCCCTGACAACTACAAGAACATTGCTCTCGTAAAGCAGATCCTCCTCCCGGGGAAGAGCAATAACATCGATTAGCCTGTCTCCCAGAGACTTGTATAACCTTTTTGAAAAAATATTAAGCAGTTGAATCCACTTCTTATCATCACTAACAGGTGCGAATCCCAGAAACTCTTGTATCATCTTCTTTTCTTCTGGTGTGCATGTTATGTAGTTTATGCTCAGGTCTCCTCCTACTTCATCTTCAGCCTCCCACTTAGCCTTGACAATCTTCTCATCAACACCTTCCTCTTCCCTGACAACTACAAGAACATTGCTCTCGTAAAGCAGATCCTCCTCCCGGGGAAGAGCAATAACACTGATAAGTCGTTCACCAAGCTGTGAGTACAATAGTTGTGCAAACAGGTTAACTAGTCTCGCCCACTCGGGGACACCGTCAAATCTGATCACGAAGCGGGGTATCGTTGAATCCGACTCCAAGGACAATTCCAAACACTCCCTTTCTGTCAAGAAAATATGCCTCCCTAGTAATAAAAACATTGTTGTCAGCTGAAACCTAGAGGAGTTTATTTGGGGCAACATGTTCTCAACAGCCTAGGTCTGAATTTAATTGTATGGTAGAACTCATTGGAATATCATGCCCGAAGGGTTGGAGCTCTTTGCTCTTTTCGGCTCCTAAACTTGTATTAAAAAGAGTTCAACAAGTAGAGTTATGAAGGGGTGCTGGGTAAAATTTTTTGGTGGTGTGTTTCTTGAATGGTGGGTTTCCCATTGTTTTGACTGCTGATAGAACTCTAATGAGTAGTTACTTTGGTGGTATGTTTCTTGGTTTCAGTTCCTGTGTCCCAGCGGGCTTTATACCCTCCCCTCTTTACTATAAGATTTTCAGCCCCCCTGTGAGAGTGGATGGGAGGGGAGCAGCGGTTTTTGCTCCTTATGGAACCAGAAAGATTGAATCTGCTCTCCTTGAATATGGGTTTAATGAGGAAGACGTGATTATTACCAGTCCCGAGCGCCTACGACGGGTCATTGGCCCCAATACTAAGGTTGTGGGCATAACTGAGACTGATCCTCTGGGAATTGGGCCCGCAACCACGACTTTTCGGGGCTTATTCGGAGGATTACCTCTTATGGCCTGGGAGTTCCTCCGCACTCTACTTAAAATCCGGTTAAGCGGGTTTAAACCAAAAATATTTGTTGGAGGCCCCGGCGCCTGGCAACTTGAAAATCAGGAAATAAGGAGGATGCTGGGAATAAGTTGTGTAGTTATTGGTGAGGGGGACACCGCTGTGCCTCCCCTTATTGAAAAGGCATTTAGGGGAGAAAAAGTTCCGGAGGTTGTTTATACTGATCCTGTTCTATTGGAGGATATACCTCTTATAAGGAGGCCTAGTGTCTGTGGATTGGTGGAGATTGCTAGGGGTTGTGGGAGGGGATGCAAATTTTGTACACCTACCCTGAAGCTTTTCAGATGTCTTCCCGTTGACTATATTCTCAAAGAAGTAGAGGTGAACTTGCGGTCTGGGAGCCACGATATTCTTCTCCACGCTGAGGATGTTTTAAGATATAAGGCTAAAGGTTTTAACATAAACAAAGAGGCAGTTACAAGCCTCTTCCAAGCGGTCAAAAACTTTCCGGGAGTAGAATTTGTGGAGATTAGTCACTTTGCTCTAAGCTCTGTGGCGGCAGCTCCACAACTGGTTGAGGAAATATCGGATATTCTTGATTTAGATGCTAAGAACTGGCTGAGTGGACAGACAGGAATAGAAACTGGGAGTCCGAAAATGGCCAAGCAACACATGTATGGGAAATGTAAGCCTTTCAGCTATGAGGAGTGGCCTGATGTTGTGGTTCAAGCCTTTGAAGTGCTAAGCGAAAATTGCTGGGTTCCGGTTTCAACCCTGATTCTGGGACTGCCACAAGAAACTGAGGAAGACGTGTGGGACACCATTTACCTCGTCAGAATGTTGAGGAATTTTAAGAGCCTGATTGTGCCCCTATTCTTCGTAGCTATGGGCAGTCTGGGCGAGGAAAAATCCTTTACCCTTAGTGGCATGAAACCCGCACATGTAGAACTTCTTTTTGAATGTTGGGAACACAACTTTAAATGGCTACCAGCGCTTGTGCGTGAGTATCGCGGAGTGAAGAGTTTAACCAGAAGAAGGATTTTGTCCCTAATCACATGGTTTGCTTCACTTTTTGCAAGACAGATAATGCACCTGTGCCGGGAAGACTATGGCAACAATATCCAAAAATTCATCAGCGACTATGAAACAGGAAAAGTTCGCAAAGGAATCCTGAGATTCACAAAATTTTATGACCGCATCCTAAAAACGGTTACCCGCACACAAAACAAAATTGCACGACCTTACTTAAAATTTGAAGAATTCTGGGATATTTGAAATTCCGCATCCCTAAAACGTGTTCAGCGTGTTTATTTGCATTCTTCATCTACTTATGGGTTTTTCTATAAAGGAGGATGGTTTGACTATGGGAAGCTTCAAAACCTTACTAAAAGATTCTCAATCCGCAAAAATCGTGAAAATAAGTTGGCAAAGAAACTAGAAGAGAATCCAACATGTTCCTTTGGAAAAATTTTTCTTCTAACCGCGCGACGGCATAGTTTTATTTTTTTCACTTTTTATGCCCTTTTAATGAATTTTTTGCAATTTATAAAGTAAAAATTAAAAGTTTTCAGAGCACAACAGACGATTAGATGGAGCAGAATTTTGTGGCGTGGAACCTATTCTAATAGTTTTGGCACTCCCCACGACTGAAGTGGGGGCTTTCTCGCCAACGATTTGTAAAATAAAAGCCTGAGTGTTTTTCTACGTTTTGAATTAGATGAGGGTTAACGGCTCCCAACGAAATCCTTTTAGTGGTAATGTTCACAGATTTAAATTAATGATTTTTGGAATTTGGAGGGAGTTTTTGGTGTCCCTGCAGGAGAAAATGTCTGAATTTGTAAGTAGCGTGAAGTATGAGGATTTACCTGCGGACGCGCTCAAGGTCGCGAAGCAGAGTCTTCTTGACTATTTCGGTGTCACACTTGCAGGTTCAGTTGAGCCCATTGGGAAGATTATCAGGTCATACTTGGAGGAGTTGGAGAGTGTTGGTTCTTCGACGGTGATTGGTTTGGGGATGAAGGCTTCTTTTAGGGATGCGGCTTTTGCTAATGGTGTTTTGGGCCATGCTTTGGATTTTGATGATAGCAGCCCCTCTCTTCTAGGTCATCCATCGGTGCCTGTGGCTCCGGCTGTTCTAGCAATTGGAGAGTTATTGGAGGCTTCTGGGAAGGAGTTGCTTCTGGCCTATTCTGTGGGTGTGGAGGTTGAATGCAAATTGGGCTTGGTTGCGAATCCCTCTCATATGGCTAGGGGGTGGCACTGCACTTCTACTCTGGGTGCCTTCGGAGCCACTGCTGCTGCTGGAAAATTGCTTGGTCTTGATTCGGAGCAGATGATGTACGCGTTTGGCATTGCGGCCTCTGAATCCGCAGGAGTTAGGGCTAACTTTGGCACTATGACAAAGCCGTTCCACGCGGGAAGGGCGGCTGAGAATGGTGTCGTGGCAGCTATGCTTGCAAAAAAAGGATTCACTTCAAACAAGAATGCTCTGGAAGAAGAGTTTGGATACCTCAAAGTGACAACTGGAGAATATAATAGGGAAGCGATGGAAAAGCTGGGGAATCCTTGGGAACTGGTGACACCAGGAATATACTACAAGTTGTACCCCTGCTGCCACTACGGACACGCGGCCATTAATGCTCTAATCTCCATCATTAGGGATAACAAAATAGAACCGGAAAACGTGGAAAGTATCGAGGTTGGAGCCACTCAAGCAATTTATGACAACCTGATTTACCATGAGCCCAAAACTGGTCTTGAAGCAAAGTTTAGCATGCAATTTTTTATGGCAGACGCCCTACTTGGACGAGGCATAAGACTCGAAGACTTCACAGATGAAAGGGTTAGGGATCCAAAGATTGTGGAATTCATGAAGAGGACGAAATTTCAAGTCGACCCCGAAATCAACAAACTCGTTCCCTACGCACTGGGAGCCGCAATATCCAGAGTTAAGGTAAAAACCAGGAAGGGTGAAGAGTTCGTAAAGGACGGGATGCCCACTGCGGGACTAGAGGAACTAAAACAGAAATACGAAATATGCGCAGGCTACGTCCTCACCCAAGAAAAAATTAAGGAGTCAATGAAACTAGTGCTGAATCTGGAAAAACTGGATAACATACAAACATTAATGCAGCTTATGCACTAAAAAGTTTATAGAATCCTTCCCTTTTTGGGTTTCCTATCTCAAATTTCATAAAAGCTTTACTAAATGCCTCATAATACTTAGCCCTCCACTTAGAGGGAATGCTTCCAAAAACCTTCCCACCCCATTTAACGACCACCCGAACACTGCCTTCAGAGAGACGATGAACCTGTACACTCGCTTAACAATTCGAAAAATTAGATGTCAACATTGCGAGCCGCCAAAGAAATAGGAAAGAAGGAGGGTATCATTAAATAATAGGGGCGTAAAAAGTTTTTAGTGCAAGTCGCTGGATGGCTTCTTCAGACTGGGGCTTTGTGTTTTCTTCTGCATATGGTTTAGTTCTCCCCATTGATTCCCCCTTTTGCCGAAAGGAGCCCTAATA
>JAHAWU010000036.1 GCA_018383815.1 Candidatus Jordarchaeia archaeon
CAAAAAGGGGGAGACCCGCCACTTCCGGAGAAAGAGAACCGCCATGGAGAAGGTGATTCCCCTCTATAAAGCAGAGGCCCCGAAGCCCGCCAGTCCTCCGAGAATCTTCTGGGGCTATATTAACCCCCCAACCCCCGCATAAACAAACAATAACCAGGAAAACTACATACCTAAGACGGGTTCCCTGATCTTTGATTCGAAATATTTATATAGAAGTGCTGGTACACCCCGACGTGAATCTAACTCATTTCTCCGAAGTAAATCCAAAAAGGGTGACACAAATGAGTTTCTGGGAAAGGAGAAAAAGGTACAGAAACTTTTTCGACGAAATCAGGGAAATGTTTGAAGAGATGCAGAGAGAGTTCCTGTCTGACTTTCCTTTTTCCGGGATAGACCTAAAAGACCTAGAAAAACTTCCTAAAAGAAGGCTCTCTGATGGGACGGAAATAACAGGACCCTTTGTCTATGGATGGAGTATGACAATTGGACCAGACGGGAAACCAGAAATCAGAGAATTCGGAAACTTACCAAGGGGAACTGGATTGGGATCTGAACCAAGCTCTGTGTTGAAGGGGTTATCGGAAGTTAGAGAACCCCTCACAGACGTGATCGAAACGGAGAATGAAATAATAATTGTAGCCGAAACACCCGGAATAGATAAACAAGACATCCAGTTAAACAGTACAGAAAATGAGGTGGAGATAAAGGCTGGAGACAAATTCTATAAAAAAGTTAAACTTCCAACTGTAACTATTCCAGAACAAGCTAAAGCAAGCTACAAAAACGGAATATTAGAAATAAAAATTCCTAAAAAGGAGAAAAAAGGAAGAGGAATAAAAATCGAATAAAAATCATCAAATGCTAAAAACAAAAATTGGAGGAAAAGTAAATGGCACAACTAGGAGGAGTACCCGTACTAATACTTAAAGAAGGCTCAGAAAGAACCCGTGGGAGAGATGCACAAAGGTCAAACATAATGGCTGCAAGGGTAATAGCGGAAGCTGTGAGATCTACATTAGGACCAAGAGGCATGGATAAGATGCTCGTTGACAGCCTGGGAGACGTTACCATAACAAACGACGGTGCAGCGATTCTGGATGAAATAGATGTTCAACATCCAGCCGCTAAAATGCTGGTCGGAGTGGCAAAAACCCAAGACGACGAGGTCGGCGACGGAACTACCACTGCAGTCATAATTGCAGGTGAACTTTTGAAGAGAGCTGAGGAGCTCCTTGACCAAAAAATTCACCCAACAATTATAGTTAGTGGATACAAGAAAGCTACAGATGAGGCCAAGAGAATACTGGACCAGATAGCTATCGAGGTAGATCCAGAAGACGTGGAAACTCTCAAAAAAATCGCAGTTACCTCCATGAACAGCAAATCAGTGTTAGGAGCAAAAGAACACTTCGCAGACATCGCAGTAAAAGCCATAAAACAAATCGCAGAGAAGAAGGATGGCAAAATTGAAGCTAACCGAGACATGGTTAATCTGGTTAAAAAGCAGGGAAAAAGTATTCTAGAAACAGAACTAGTGCAAGGCATGGTGGTGGATAAGGAACTAGTACATCCCGCTATGCCCAAAATAATCAAAAACGCGAAAATAGCACTGGTAGACGCAGCAATAGAAATTGAAAAAACAGAGTTCGACGCAGAAATCCGAATAAGCGACCCAACACAGATGCAAGCCTTCCTGGACGAAGAACAAAACCTACTTAAACAAATGGTTGAAACCATAAAGAATACCGGAGCAAACGTCATATTCTCCCAGAAGGGCATAGATGACACTGCACAGCACTATTTGGCAAAGGCAGGCATAGCAGCAGTTCGCAGGGTTAAGAAATCAGACATGGAAAAGTTAGCCAAGGCCACTGGCGCTACTATCGTCACAAGTTTGAAGGAGCTTAAGCCTGAACACCTAGGCTACGCAGGTCTTGTTGAGGAACTTAAGGTCGCAACTGACAAGATGGTTTATGTCCGTGAATGCAAAAACCCCAAAGCGGTAACCATCGTAATTCGAGGCGGCACTGAACATGTTATAGATGAAGGTGAGCGTGCTCTGAATGACGCCCTTAGTGTGGTCAGAGACGTAGTTGAAGATCGGAAAATGGTGGCTGGAGGCGGAGCACCAGAAGTGGAACTCGCAAAACGCTTAAGAGACTACGCCGAGTCCATTGGTGGCCGTGAACAATTAGCTATTGAAGCCTTCGCTGATTCCCTAGAAATTATCCCCAAGACACTAGCAGAAAATGCAGGTCACGACCAGCTGGACATCATTGTGAAGCTTCGTGCGGCTCACGAGAAGGACGGTCTTTGGATGGGTGTGAACATTAATACAGGTGAAGTCGCTGACATGCTTAAGGCGGGTGTTCTTGAACCACTGCGTGTGAAGAAGCAAGCTATAGTTTCAGCAAGTGAAGCTGCTGAGATGATCCTGAGAATTGATGATGTCATAGCTTCCAAACCTCACAGTGAATCCAAGGGTGGCGAGGGTCCTTCTGGAGGAAAACCTGGAATGCCTGGAGGCGGCCCACCCGGTACGGGCGGGATGCCCGGCATGATGTAGTTTAGCCCCCTTTTTCTCTTTTTATTTATTTTTGGGCCTTTTTTCGATTCTGGCGCTGATTATTTGCTGGGATTTGAATTGTTTTACACCTGCTACATTATTAATGGAGGATGTTGTTTCAGGTAATTTTTGGTGGTAAGGAACTGCCCGGGCTCCATTATTTTTCCAAAAGAAGCGTTTTTGATCGCCTCTTTTTAAACCCACCCAGTCCAAAATCATTACTGAAAACTTTGGAATCACCACTAGTGGAAAAGTGGCAAAAATCCCACCCTACAATAAAAAGATGAAAGCCACAACAGGCGAAACAAAAGAACAGAGTTCCTTTTTCCTTTTATTTTTATTTTTTGTTTCGAAAGATTTTTAGAGGTAATACGCATATTAGTGTACGATTTTTAGGTTGGTGGTTTTTGTGGTTGGATCTGTTGCTACGCTTGAACCCCTTGCGATGTACTTGGGCTTAATTGCCATTATAGGATACGCCATTCTTTGCGGATGTTCGATAGTTTTTTATTATAGAAAGAAAAGAGGGGCACTCTTTGTTTTTCTCGCATTATCCTTTCTAGTTTTAATGATGGTTGAGATCGGCTCCCTATATTTTGAGCCTGTACTTGATATATCTTATTATTACCTTGTAGAGGTTTATGATTGGTTGAAGTTTGGTTTGGATTACATGTTTTACGCCCAGCAGGAAATGTGGCTTATTTTTCAGTCTTTCCATTTCATTGCCATAGCATTTTTCGGCTTGGCTATGATTTTCGCTAGTAGGATTAGAGGTGAGCTAGTTAAGGAGGGAAGTAAATGAGTCTCTTATTTGATGTAGCTTCTGTTTTGATGATTGCCATAGGCTGTGGATACCTACTTTTAGCTGGTCTAGCTTACCACTCATATAAGAATTCAGGCTCCAAATTCCTTCTGTTCTTTATGGGCGCTTTTACTATTTTGTTTTTTATGAATTTATATGGAGGTGTAGCTGGAGCCTATCACCCCTACAACGGCTTAATTGCGGATTATTTAAATGCTTTTGGATTTACCTACAGTGCCATATTAACCAATCTAACGGCTAAAAACCTGGTCGTATTTGAAGTTATAGGTTTGCTTGCCTTCTTCTCGTTCATAATTGGTTTATATAAGGCGTAATATTTTAAAATAAGGTTCTAGCAATCTTTATACAACGCTCCAAATTTTAGAATGGTACCAAATAAGAATTATCTACTCCTTACAAGGAGTTGGAGTGATAGAGAGTTGATAAAGAAGTTTCGCTCCTACATTTGCGTCCCCTCTAAAGGAAATTATGCTAGAGGTGAAAACAGGCCAAAAGTGGATTGCATTCTTTGTTCCATAGCGGAGAGAAATCCAGAGGTTCAACAAAAAATTGTTTATGAAAACAAGGATTACATGGTGGTTCTAAACATATATCCTTATAATCCCGGTCACCTTTTGATTTTCCCTATTAGGCATGTCGAAGACTTTGAGGAGTTGAGCAGTGAGGAGGTCAGCGGACTATTTCTGTTAACCCAGAAATCTGTGAGGCTGCTTAAGGAAGTTTACCATCCCCATGGCTTCAATATAGGTGTTAATCAGGGTGAAGCTGCTGGTGCCAGCGTGAAGCATTTTCACATACAAGTTGTTCCCCGATATCATAGTGAAATAGGATTTATGGAGACTATAAATGGAACCAGAGTGGTGGTTGAGACTCTGGATGAAACTCTCAGAAAGCTTAGGAGCAAAGCAAGTATTCTGGATTAGCTTAAAGAAATTTTCCGTCCTCTAAAATTGAGAAATGGGATTACAAACTAGTTTCCTTATTGTTTTTTAAGAGGGGATTTTAAAGATTTTATTAAAACAAATTGGAGGATTAGATATGGTTAAATATTTTGACGACTTGAAGAAGGAAGGCGTGCTGAGTGTTGCTCTCCAAATGATGATAAGTGCGAAAACTGCACCCAAGGGTTTGGGTCAGGATTCGGTTATTATAGCGCTTGTTTCTGATGAGGAGAAGAAAAAAATAGCGGAACAAATGCATCAACTGGCTCAAGTTGCGGGGGAAAATTTTCATAGAGACGCTAGGGGAGTGGAGCAAGCTATAACGGTTCTACTTTTGGGAATTAAAAATACGGATACTCCCCAAGTTAATTGTGGTGCTTGTGGTTTTTCCACCTGCGAGGAATTTTTGAAGCATGAAAAAAGCGGTGTCCCTTTTCCAGGGCCCTTTTGTTGTCTTAAACTTGTTGACCTAGGTATAGCAATTGGTTCAGCTGTAAAAACAGCGGCTCTGATAAGTGTGGATAACCGGGTAATGTACCGTATTGGAGTTGCGGCAAAACTCCTGAATCTGATTGACGCCGACTACATTCTCGGTATTCCCTTATCCGCTTCTTCAAAGAACATCTTTTTTGACCGCTAATCATTTATTGTTCACTCAAGCTGGTGGAACACTGTTTTCAAAGTGTTGTTCCATTTACTTCATAAAATTTAAATATTCAGAATGATGAGTTTGCCGAGGGTTGCAGTGTTCAAGAAAGAGTTATCCAAAAAAGAAAGAACAGCTGTACTGGCGCTTGAGGACGGCTCCTATTTTATAGGCACCGGTTTTGGAGCCACAGGTAAGGTCTGCGGCGAAGTAGTGTTCAACACTGGAATGGTAGGATACCCTGAAGCACTCACCGACCCCTCCTATGAGGGCCAAATTCTGGTTCTAACCTACCCTTTAATAGGGAACTACGGAGTTCCACCTTGGACTGTTTTTGACCGATGGATGATTCCCAGCTTTTTTGAATCCGATAGTATTAAGGTGGAAGGACTAGTAGTTCACGAGTATTGTAGTACACCACACCATTGGCAGTCTCAACAGACTCTTGGCCAATGGCTTGAAGATGAGGGTGTTCCAGGCGTACAGAAGATAGATACCCGTATGTTAACAAAAAAGCTTCGGGAACACGGTGTAATGTTGGGCGTTTTAGAAGTTTTTGAAGAAAATGTGGAACCCGACTTGGATAGGCTAATTAATGAGGCCAAGAGAGTACCTGACCCCAATGATTTGGATCTTGTATCTAAAGTTACATGTAAGGAGCCAATAATTTACAATAATTTGGGGCGAAAAAGAGTTGTTGTCATAGACTGTGGAGTAAAATATAACATCCTACGTGAACTCCTACATCGTGGAGTGGACGTGGTGAGGATCCCTTACAACTTCTCCGCAGAAGAAATTATGGAATATAAGCCCTCTGGAATATTGATTACGAACGGGCCTGGGAACCCTAAGAAGGTTCAAGGCACAATCGCCACTGTCAGCACCCTAATAGAAAACAATGTTCCTGTGATGGGCATCTGTTTCGGTAATCAAATAGTTTCCCTAGCTTGTGGTGGTGACACCTACAAGTTAAAATACGGGCATCGTTCTCAGAACCAGCCCTGCGTTGATGTGAATACTGGTAGGTGTTACATCACCACACAGAATCATGGCTACGCAGTTAGTCTGGAGTCGCTTAAAAATACGGGGCTGGAAGTATGGTTCCTCAATGTAAATGATAAAACCGTTGAGGGAGTTAAACACAAAAAGCTTAGCGTATTCTCTGTACAGTTCCACCCAGAGCATTCTGCAGGACCCGTAGACTCAGAGTATATTTTTGACATCTTCTTGAATATGTTGGAGAGTGCATAGGATGCCTAAGCTTGACTGGATTAAAAAGGTCTTAATACTGGGAAGTGGAGCTGTAAGAATTGGTCAAGCGGGAGAGTTTGACTATTCTGGAAGTCAAGCTTTGAAGGCGATGAAAGAGGAGGGCATCGAAACTGTTCTGGTAAACCCAAACATAGCAACCATCCAAACAGACCCTGGATTTGCAGATAAAGTGTATTTGTTACCAGTTACCCCCTATTTTGTTGAGGAAATTATCAGGAGAGAGAAGCCTGACGGAATTCTACTGAGCTTCGGGGGTCAAACTGCGCTTAACTGTGGTGTTGAGCTAGCTAAGAGCGGTGTTCTTGAAAAATACAATGTTGAGATTTTAGGAACGCCTGTTAGAGCCATAGAACTCACTGAGGATAGGGAGCTTTTCAGGAGAGCAATGATGGAAGCCGGAGTTAATGTTCTAGAGAGTGCCACTGCTTCATCTGTGGATGTGGCTCTTAAAATAGCTGAGAAAATAGGCTACCCCGTTATGGTTAGAGTGGCGTATACTTTGGGCGGACAGGGTTCAGGTGTAGCTCACAACAAGGACGAACTTGAAGACATCGTGAGTAGGGCCTTAGCTCAGAGCATGATTTCCCAAGTTCTTATAGAGCGGTATGTCGGTAAATGGAAAGAAATAGAATACGAAGTGGTTCGTGACTCTGAGGATAACTGTATAACTGTGTGTAATATGGAGAACTTTGATCCTATGGGTATTCACACTGGAGAATCTATTGTGGTGGCTCCTAGTCAAACTCTCACAAACAAAGAGTATCGCACTCTTAGGGAAGCTTCTATTCGGGTCATACGCTATTTAGGAATTATAGGAGAGTGTAATATCCAATATGCATTAGATCCAAAGTCGCTGGATTTCTATGCTGTTGAGGTTAATGCTCGGCTATCACGTTCTTCTGCACTTGCATCGAAAGCCACAGGCTACCCACTGGCGTACATTGCTGCAAAACTAGCTATAGGATACACTCTGCCCGAATTAACCAATAAGGTAACTGGCGTAACCACAGCGTGTTTTGAGCCTGCTTTAGATTATGTGGTTGTTAAAATACCCCGCTGGGATCTTCAAAAGTTTATCAATGTCAATAGACACATCGGTACACAAATGAAGAGTGTGGGGGAGGTTATGGCCATTGGTAGGTGCTTTGAGGAGGCTATTCAAAAGGCAGTGCGAATGCTGGATATTGGCGCTCTAGGATTAGTGGGCAATGTGGATGAGATTAAACCAGAACCCATAGAGCACATAAAGTATCTTTTAGCTAATCCCACAGATGAAAGAATATTCAAAATTGTTAAAGCATTGAAGAAGGGGGTTTCGGTTGACGAAATTTATGCGTTGAGTGGCATCGATAGGTGGTTTCTATACAAGATACAAAACATAATTGACATGGAGGAGTATTTGAAAAATCTCAGCCTTGATTCTCAGGAACTTAAGAAGGCTTTGAAGGAGGCCAAAAGACTAGGTTTTTCAGATGAGCAAATTGCGAACTGTCTGAACACAAGTGAAGACGAAATAAGAAAGCTGAGGAAGAAACTTGGCATACTGCCTGTAGTAAACCAGATAGACACTCTGGCAGCTGAGTGGCCGGCAAAAACAAATTATCTATACCTGACCTACGGAGGAGAAGAAGACGACATCACCTTCGAGAGTAAGAAGAAAGTTATTGTTCTGGGGGCGGGAACATATAGAATCGGCAGTTCTGTGGAATTTGATTGGTGTTGTGTAAACACAACTCTAGCCTTAAAAAATAACGGTGTAGAAGAAGCCATAATGGTTAATTACAATCCAGAAACCGTTTCAACCGATTATGACATGAGTGACAAATTATACTTCGAAGAATTGAGTTTTGAGCGGGTAATGGACATATACGAAAAGGAAAATCCTCTCGGGATTATTGTTTCTGTGGGTGGACAGATGCCCAACAACATAGCCATGAAACTCTCGAGTAATGGCGTAAAAATTCTGGGAACAAGTGCAGAAGACATCGACAGAGCAGAGGACAGAGCTAAGTTTAGCGCCCTTCTAGACTCTCTAAATATTCCTCAACCACCATGGCAGAAGCTTTCATCGCTTGAAGAGGCAAAAAACTTCGCCAATAAGGTGGGGTACCCAGTACTGGTTCGACCAAGCTATGTTCTCTCAGGGGCAGCTATGAGGGTGGCTTACAGCGATGAAAATTTAGAGGATTTCTTAGTTCTAGCCGCTAAAGTCTCAAAAGAGCATCCTGTGGTAATATCCAAGTTCATAGAAGAGGCTAGAGAAGTCGAAGTAGATGGTGTTTGCGATGGAGAAGATGTCCTAATAGGGGCGGTCATAGAGCATGTAGAAGACGCCGGAGTTCACTCTGGTGACGCAACAATGAGTATACCCACCCACAGCCTATCAAGGGATATGATAGACAAGGTGGAACATTACAGTCGCAGAATTGCCAAGGCCCTTAATATTAAGGGGCCCTTTAACATTCAGTATCTAGTTAAAAATGGTGAAGTATATGTCATTGAGTGTAATCTGAGGGCCTCCAGATCAATGCCTTTCGTAAGTAAAACTAAAGGCATTAATCTTATGGAGAAGGCTGCGGCCGTGATGTTGGGCAAAAAGCTCAGAGATATAAATTCTCTTCACTCACCAGAAATTCATCATACCGGAATTAAGGTTCCCCAGTTTTCATTTATGCGTCTTGAGGGAGCTGATCCCGTGCTTGGAGTGGAGATGGTTTCAACTGGCGAAGTAGCTTGTCTCGGGGAGAGCTTTGATGAAGCCTTCCTAAAGGCTCTTCTGGCTGCGGAGTTTAAGGTGCCCCTAAATGGTGGGAGTGTATTAATAAGTGTTGGGGGTAAGGAGCTTAAGGATAAACTTTTGCCTATAGCAAAAGAATTTTCAGAAATGGGCTACAAAATCTACGCAACAGAGCACACTGCTGAAGCCTTCCTAAGGGAGGGTTTAGATGATGTGAAAACCGTTTACAAGATGAGGGAGACACAGAGAAAGCCAAACATAAGAGACTATCTAGTTAACCGCAAAATCGATCTAGTAATAAACATTGTGAGAACCGGCACTCTTGAAAAGTTCGCCGAAATGATGAGCGACGAGTACTTGATAAGGAGAAAGGCCACAGAATACAATATTCCCGTAATAACGAACCTTAAGATGGCTAGTGCTCTGGTTAGAGCCTTAAAGGCTATGAGAAATGAAAAACTGTCTGTAAAATCTCTAAACGAGTACATAGAAAGAGTCGAAAGGCCTCCAGTTATGTCCAAATAGAAGCATGACCGCCAATTTTTTACTCTACAATTCCAAAAATTCTAAATAATATAAAACTGTCCAGTGGTAACATATTTAACTCCTATTTGGTATCGCCTTTTCTGAAGGAACCAGTTGCTCTGGTAGCGGTTAATTCCTGTGAGGTGTTACTGTATTGGAAGAAGACCTGGTAAAAGTTTTGTGTGGCATTGTTGGGGAGGAGAATGTTAAAAGTGATATTGTTGACAGGTATTGTTACTCTACAGATGCTTCCATGTATAGTTCAATTCCCGACGTTGTTGTTTTTCCTCAGACCACAGACCATGTTTCTGAGATAATGAAGTTTGCCAATGCTAAAGAAATACCTGTGACTCCTAGGGGTGCTGCGACTGGTCTGTGTGGTGGAGCTGTTCCCCTCAAGGGGGGAATAGTTATAGACCTTTCAAAGATGAATAAAATACTGGAAATTGACCTGGATAACTTCTGCGTCAGGGTGGAGCCGGGGGTGATTCAGAATGAGCTCAACCAAGTGTTAAATAAACATGGGTTCTTTTTTCCACCCACCCCTGGTAGCAAGAAAATGTGCACTATTGGAGGCATGATTTCTACAAATGCTGGGGGAATGACCGCGGTAAAGTATGGAGTTACTAGAAATTTTGTTTTGGGCCTTAAGGTTGTTTTAGCGTCGGGTGAAGTGCTTGAGCTAGGGGGCAAAACTCTGAAGAGAAGTTTAGGTTTGGATTTATTGCAACTGTTTGTGGGAACAGAGGGGACACTCGGTATAATTACAGAAGCCTTGCTTAGGATAATACCTCTACCAGAGGAAACCGCGGTAATAGTGGCTCCATTCGAAGACATCTATGAAGCCGCCAAAGCAGTTAACTCTGTTCTTAGTCGTACCGTACCTGCCGCGATTGAGATAATGGATCGCGGCATCATCAAAGCAGTAAACGCTTATATTAAAGAATTAAAACTACCTGAGGTTGAAGCCATACTATACTTTGAGGTTGATGGTACACGTGAAGAGGTTCAGAATCAAATCAAAATCATTGTTGAAACGTGTAGAAACCATAAATCTCTAAATGTTCAATGGACTGCTGATTCAGAGAAAAAACTAATGCTGTGGCAGGGAAGAGAAGCCGCTGGTGGGGCGATTATGAATCTGGATAGAAGACTGGTACGTGTCTACGAAGCGGAAGATGTTTGTGTGCCTATCTCCAAAATTCCAGATATGGTGAAAAGATTTCAAGAAATATCAAAAAAATATGGAATCCCTGTAGGCCTCTATGGACATGCGGGAGACGGCAACATTCATTCTGGAGTACTAATAGATGTGAGGAATCCTGAAGAATGGCGAAAACTAAAAAACTTGGCCAGAGAAGTTTATGAAACTGCCATGTCTCTTGGAGGAAACATTTCTGCTGAGCATGGGATAGGAGCACTAAGAGCAGAGTGGATGGGGAGAATACACGGAGGAGGATTAAAATACATAAAAAAGATAAAGGAGGCCTTTGATCCTAAAGGCATTCTGAACCCTAGTAAACTGGGCATGTGAAACAATTTTACCTGGGTTTTTAAGCGGCTATCCAGGATTTGGCTCCTTCTCTTTTGACGACTTTTTTCTCTTCTAACTTTTTGAGGAGACTTACTACCTCATTCTGGTTTAATTTACCCTTCAAAATTCTTGTAATGGCTCTCGGTCTCCTCGGTTCGTTTGCTATAATATTTAAAATCTCATTTTCAATCTCGGATAGGTCGTCTCTAAACATGGGTTCTCTTTTTTCCCATTTCTCCTTTTTTCCCTCCTTTTTCACGACTTCCTTCTCTTCTTTCTCTACCTCCTTCTTCTTTTTTTCCTCTACCGCCTCTTTTTCCATTTCTTCAACGATTTCCTCTATTTCCTCCTCCTCTATCTCCTCTACCCCCTTTTTGGCTTTTGCTTTCTTTGGCATATTTTTTCCTCCAATAGCTCTTAGTAACACTTTTTATTAGAATAAGTTTTTTAGATATACTTTTGGCTTTTTAAACTAAGAACATTTAAACCTTTAAGCTTTTACTATACCTCGGATAAGTTTTTAAAGTTTATTTAAAAACGACATAAAAAACACATTAACAATTCCAAGAACCGTTGTAGAGGCCCAATGTCCCCTTTAAATTCTATATGTTAACTTTCCATAACCTCTGAAATGCAATTTTTCTACAAATTACTGAAAATTCGTTTTTTTGGGGGCAGACCACATTTAAAATTACTATTTAGATATTTATCTCCACGTTTCCCGCCTTCGGTTTATGCCTTTCTGGTGTTTTGCAGGTCGGTGGAGGAATTGTTAGTCCTTATGGAATAATTTGCTGGAATATACGAATTCATGCGGCAAAAAATAATTGGGGAAATCAAAAATGTTCATAGAGAATGCGGAGAGTAATTTTAATTTCTTTATTCTGGGACACAAAACACGTTTTTAGAAAAATTTAAAACACGTTTTTCGTATTCTTGCCTTAAAGGTTAATGTTTTATACCTCTCTAAATGGTATCTTAAGCCGTGAAAAATAATTTAACACTTTTTATAGCAAAAAATAGGCATAAATTTAGAAAATTTTAGAAGACCGCTATTAGCTATAGTTATTGGAAAGCAGAATTTACCATATATCTGCACTTTTTTCTATTTACTAACTGAGATGATTGCATTGGAAAACGAACCTGCATGGCACACGATGAGTATTGAGAGTGTTGAGACTGCTTTAAAAACTGGGCGGTCAGGCATCACCCCCGAAGAGGCTAAACGTAGATTAGAGGAATTTGGCCCAAATATCTTGAGGGAGAAGAAGGGGCCCTCTGCTTTAATGATTTTTGCATCGCAATTTAAAAACTACTTGATTCTAGTTCTTGTTGCCGCCGCAATTATTGCCCTTTTCTTAGGCGACTTTACTGATTCTTTAGTGATCACCATTGTAATAATTTTAAATGCCCTCTTGGGCTTTTTCCAAGAGTATAGAGCTGAAAAATCAATAGAAGCCCTTAAAAAACTAACTGCGCCTCACGCAATTGTAATCCGTGGAGGTCATCAAGAAGAAATATTAGCCAGCGAATTGGTTCCCGGAGACTTAGTGCTGATCGAAACCGGAGAACGTGTGCCAGCAGATATTCGCCTTTTAGAATCTACTAGCCTTGAAATAGATGAAGCCATATTAACGGGGGAATCAATCCCCGCTAAAAAGAAGGTTGAGCGCTTAGAGGAAAAAAGGCTCCCCCTTGCTGATAGGAAAAATATGGCTTATATGGGCACCATCATAACCAGAGGAAGGGGAAACGGGTATGTAGTGTCTACCGGTATGAAAACAGAAATAGGAAGAATAGCGGAGCTAATTCAAACCGTCGAAACAGAAGAGACCCCGCTACAGGTTAAATTAAAGGATTTGGCTAAAAAATTAACTTACGCTGTTATAGTCATATGTTTAATTGTCTTCATTACGGGGACTCTCAGAGAGGGGCATATTTTTGATATGTTTCTGAACGCTGTCGGTCTGGCCGTAGCAGCCATACCCGAAAGTCTACCTGCGGTAGTTACCATCACCCTCGCTCTTGGAGTTCAGAGAATGGCGAAGAGGAACGCCGTTATAAGAAAACTCCCTGCTGTGCAAACTCTTGGGAGCGCCACAATCATCTGTTCTGACAAGACGGGGACCTTTACTCGAAATGAGATGACCGTACGAAAATTATATGCTAATAATAGTATCTTCGAGGTAACCAGCGTGGGCTATGAACCTAAAGGCAAATTCTATCACAACCATTCAGTAATTGACCCAAAACAAATTCCAAGTCTCAAACTACTATTGACCATCGGTGCACTCTGTAACAACGCAAAATTAGAGAAAAATGGTAACTGGCACATAATTGGCGATCCAACCGAAGGAGCCCTCATTGTTGCGGCGGAAAAGGCTGGAATCAAACAAGAAGAACTTGCAAAGGACTTTCCACGCATTGGAGAATTACCCTTTGAGTCCGAACGAAAAATTATGTCCACAATCCATAAAACACCCCAAGGAAAAAAGGTTGCATACGTTAAAGGAGCCCCAGAGGTCGTTTTAAATCTAAGCGGTAGCATTTACTCTGATGGCAATGTAAGAGAACTAAGCGAAGACGAAAAGGAAGAAATTATAAAAATCAATCAAGAAATGGCGAGCAACGCGCTACGAGTTTTGGCGATGGCCTACAAAGAACTACCTGACGAGGAACAAGAATATACGCCAGAAAATATTGAGAAGAATCTTATTTTTGTGGGTTTTGAAGCTATGTTGGATCCCCCCCGAGAAGAAGCCATATCTGCTGTTCAGAAAACCAAAAAGGCAGGCATCAAAGTGGTTATGATTACTGGAGACAACGAGTTCACTGCTAGGGCTATAGCAAAGGAGTTAGGGCTTCTTGAGGGAGATAGCAAGGTAGTTACTGGAATAGAATTAGATAGCATGAGCGACGCTGATCTAGATAATATAATTCAAGATGTTGCGGTTTTCGCCCGCGTCTCACCGGAACACAAGCTTAGAATAGTTAACTCCCTAAAAAAGAAAAATCACATAGTGGCCATGACCGGCGATGGAGTCAATGATGCACCAGCACTCAGAAAAGCAGATATTGGGGTTGCTATGGGAATCACAGGAACAGATGTTGCTAAAGAAGCATCAGAGATGATTCTTACTGATGACAATTTTGCCTCCAGCGTAGCCGCAATAGAGGAAGGACGCACAATCTATTATAACATTAAGAAGACCATATACTATCTTCTATCCACCAATGTAGGAGAAATACTAACCATATTCATAGGATTAATCATCGGGCTACCCATACCTGTGATTGCCGTTCAAATACTTTGGATTAATCTTGTCACTGACAGTTTTCCCGCTCTGGCTCTCTCCGTAGATCCACCAGGGGAGGATGTTATGCTTCGACCTCCAAGAGATCCCAAAGAACCTGTGATAACAAGAAGAATGTTTTACAATATGGCCATCGTAGGCATAGTTATGTGTGTGTCTACTCTTTTCTTATTTAGTCTTGCCCTGGGAGTATTTTCACCCCTAGGAATTTCCTACGCTAATCTGGACAAAGCGAGAACCATTGCCTTCACAAATCTGGTTTTTCTCCAACTGTTTAACGCGCTTAACACTCGTTCAAGGAGAGAGTCATTGTTCAAAATCGGATTCTTTTCTAACAAGTATCTCGTGTTGGGAATAATAATTTCTGTAATTCTCCAATTAGCAGTAGTTTATCTCCCTCCTCTTCAAACACTGTTCCACACCGTAACATTATCTCCCCTCGAAATAGTAACAATACTCCTTGTTTCAAGCACCATTCTATTCGGAGCTGAAATAATGAAGTTCTTTGAACGAAGAGGTACTTAACATAAAAAATAAAGAAAGGGTACCTACCCCTTCTTTAAGAAAACTTTTTACACCTTTTTATAAATGCTTTTGGCTGAGTATTTTGCGCTAGACATCTCTCTATCAATTATGCTCAGAAGAAGAATACGCTTGTACGTGGGAGGATGTGTGGAAAATAGGTTGTTCAAACTGTTCCACTTTGTTCTCTTAGCCTCGGCTTCCATCGCCATTTCGAGCTCCTTCTCATCAAGAGTCCCGTCTTTATCTAGATCATATTCGCTCGCCCTTTCTACGATACGGCGAATTTGACTTGACGCATTCGCTGGGTCTTCGATAAAGAAGGCGCGTGCACCATGAGTCTCAGCGGGATTCAAACTGAGTCCGTAGGCTATTTTTGTGAGGGCGCTTTTTAGTGCCCTGGGGTTTTCAGTGACATACGCCGAGTAAGCATCAGAGTAGAATTCCCTCTGCCTACTTAAAGTCCTGACTATCAAAAGTGTTAAGATGTATATTATGAATGCTAATACTGCTATTATGAGGAGAATCGCCAAACCTTTACCGCCGCGTCTAGAGCCCCTTGTACCGTAGAATGCAAACATAGCAATCATGTAACATATGAGGGGTATAGCGCCCAGGCAAGTCATTATCAGGCAGTCCCTGTGTTTCAGGTGCCCTATCTCATGCCCAATTACTGCTTCGACTTCCTCTTTATTCAGCGTTTGTAGTAACCCTTTAGAAACCGCTAGAGTGGCGCCTCTTACAGTTCTTCCAAATACACATGCATTTGGCTGCTCAGTATTCCATAGGGCTATCTTGGGTGTTGGTATTCCGCTTTTTTCGGCCAACTTCTCTACCGTTTTTTCAAGCCAAGGATTATCACCCTTCTTTATATAATGTAGACCTAAAGAGTGTCTTACCAAGGCGGGACCTATTGCCCATTGAAACATTATGAAAAACACAGTGAAAATTGATACACCTATAGCCATGGGGGGAATGCTCTGGGGTAGCACAAACGTGGTGAATAAATATGATTGCATTTGCAAAGCTGCTATGTACTGCCATGCAAAATACCCAATAAAAGCTTGTAACAATGTTGGGTCGATTGATTCCCAATCTATGTAAAAATAGCTTGAAAGATCCTCTGAATACCCTAAAGGTGAGCCTGCTAAAAACGTCGGAATTTCACTGAACAAATATGTCACTAGAACACTTAAGGCGAAAATGAAGACAAAGAGAACTACGAACATCAATACAATTGACATCGACATTCTGGCTTTCAGCATAAATAGGCGTCCCAAAAATGGTCACCTCACTTGCTATCTGAGGAATTTCATTGGTAAAATATAATATGCAGATTAAAATGAACTTTGCTCTAAATCAAAATTGATTCTATATAATATAAAAAATTTTTTATTATTTAATATTTTTTGTTAATTAAAAATGACTAACAACGGTACTACTCTATCCCTAAGGAAAGAAAATTCTTCTAAACTGAACGTTAGTGGTTATCTAAACATGCTTGTATTTGTTTTGCGATAGGTATAAAGTCTTAAATGGACTTACAAAATTTTGAAAATAGGCTTGTTGTTGGGGACTTAATTTTGGCTGAGTTTCAATTCCCTGAAGGTAAAGGAATTCTTCATGTAGAAAATGGTAAGTTCTTTAACCTCATCCATAAATTTGGTGACGATTCGTTAAAGACGCTTTTCCACAGAGTTTTTCAGATTATGATTACAGATAGAGATTGTAGGTTTTTCTTTCTTATGAATCCTAAGCAGATATCTATCGCTGAACCCAAACTGCTGATAAAGAAGGGAGAGGTCAATCCCGAAGACTTTGCCATATATTCCATTGAGTCAGGACTGCTTTTAAGTTTAAAGTCGGGATGCTCCGAGGAAAAGTTAATGGATGCGATGAAAAATTTTCCTCCTTCAGGCGGCCGTATTTTTAATAATTACCTTGCGGTTATCAAAAGCATTGCGCAAGGATTATCCAAACTTTATGGGCAAGAATTAACAATTTATCAAGCTTCTGATAAAGTGGCAGAAGTGGCAGAAAGGGTTGGAGAAGAGGTTTTCAAGCCGGTAGAGTATGGGGTGTTCTGTATAGATTGCGGGATTTATACTGTAAGTCCAAATAATCCAGTTATAGCAAATTCCTGTTTGGGAAAAAATCATTGTCTTATTAAAACTACAGTTTATAAACTGAACGAGGGTTTCCTAATTGCTTGGGAGGAGGGAATGATGTTAGAGGGGTATGTTGCCCAAGTGCTTCTTGATAGCGGTTGGAATACGCTCTTTAGTGTTGAAGTTCATGGCTTGGAGGGAGGGAGACACGAAGTTGATGTTATAGCGGAGAAAGATGATAACTATCTAATTATTGAATGTAAACATGTAGCTCCCTACAATTGGGTGTTATATGATGATGCGATAAAGAGCATAGGCAAAATGACGTTAATAGAAGGAGCCATATTAAAGGCTTATCAGAAGAGAAAAGAAGGGTCTGGTAAGATAATTAAAGCAATAATTACGACAGGCGAAGCTACAAAGTCAAGAGAAACAAATGTAATGATATCAAACATAGAAAATTTCCTAATCGCATCCAAGGAAGACACACTGAATGGACTCTCGGTATTCAAAAAGAACTTGGAAATCCTCCTAGATTAAAACTAAATATTTATTAGACAACCCTCTTTTGTAGATCCCCCCTACTTTTAATGTGTTCCTATCTGTCGCAATTGGAACCTATTTCTGTAACTCGCTTCAAATTGAATGCAAGACGACTATAACCCTAGTGAGACTAGTACGATTTGTATTCCGAATCCTAGTAGGAAGGCTAGCAAAATGATTGCTAGGACGATTTGAAATTTTGAATATTTTGGGTTATACTCTACGGTTAGTATAAGCCAGATTAAGGCAATAATTCCCAGTAGGATGAGCAAATATCCCAGACCTGGCTGCAACGTCCATGGTTCAATGAACGTGAGTTTTCACCTCTTACTAGTTTTTCTCGCTTATACTAGTGGAATATTGTTTCAGATGGAGCGAATTAAACCTTTTCTCGCCATTAATCCTTCAATAAGCATGGCTCCTCCCAGGAAGGCTACGGGTAGAAGGGAATATATCGTGGCTAGGGTTACGTATCCACCAATAGTTAGCAGTGCCCCGCCTATTGTGGGAGTTACCCGAGCGCCCTTAACCTTCTTACCCTCTTTTCCCTCTGTTAATTTGAGTGTTAGAGCTTGCAATTCGATATCCTTGAGAGCCATTCTGTTGGAAAGTGCTTTCACGATTTTTTCCTTTTTCCACTTCATGGAGACTGGAGCTATTTCGCTTTGCTTGGCCAATTTATATAATTGGAATCTTGTAAACTGGTATAGCAATTGCTCTTTTGGGTTATATGTGGTAGTTACGGGTTTTCCTTCAAATTTTGAAGATATGGAGATGTAACAAGCCATTGCTGCCACGCTAAAATTTGGAATTGCGAGGGTTAGATTCCACCACTCGATGGCTGTGGCAATTGCTATTACTAATATTATTAGGCCATATATTAGTAAATCAATAAATGTGTAAAAACTTGATTTTTTAAATGTGTAGCTCAGGCCTATTATGGACAGCACAGCCCCGACAACTGGTACGTAGGGGTTTCCGCCAGCCAAAAATATTCCAAAGAACTGTATTACTAGGCCTGTTATCAGAAAAATCCACATTTGTTTTAGAGGTGACATTCCTACCATTTCGAATTCACCTCACTCCTCTTGACTTGTATCCCTCAATTAAACCTATCGAAAATATTCTCTTACATATTTTTAAAGCTTTTCGCTTAATTTATAAGTGCAGAAAAATAAAATTTATAATAATTACTCAACATCTTATTTAATTTATAACTTATTATATATAATATTTTTTAAAAGTAAAAAATAATTTTTAATACAAACTTACTATAATATATACTAAATAAAATTATTAAATAAACTTTTTTCATTAAATTAAATGTTAGTAAATTAAACTTTAGAAAAAATTATAAATTAATTATCCTAAATACAAATAGACATATCACAAACTTATTTCTACATGTTCCCCTTTTTATGGTCTGAAAAAGGCTCCTCTTTTTGCAGCTCCCACACAACATAAACCACTGTCACAATGATTAGAATAGTTAAAACGAAAAGGTAGCCACCTTGGAAAAACCACACTGCAACTAGGCCCACTCGCGGAACTGTGAATATTACTTTTCCGTAAACCTGCCAGTCTGCTGTCCAACCAGGATCTGGGGTTGGATTTGTTATTCGGTTGTCGCCCCACGTTTTGTAGTAAAAGTGACCATTTTCAAATTTCACATCAACCACTCTATGCATCACAGGAGCCGGAGGAACGCTGTAACCGTAAAAGTACCAGTGGCTAGCGTCAAACACTATGATGTCCCCTACGCCGATTTCGTAACCTGGCACATGTTTAATTATTCCCACATCGCCAAAATACATTGTTGGCTCCATACTGGAAGGCTGATTACTGATTATTCTGAAAGGAGCATCAGTGTTAAGATATATTCTAAGTAATTGAAAACCGCCCAGTATTATTCCTACAGTTACAGCAATCATTATTATTGTAGTAATCGCTTCTCTCTTCCAATCTTTGCCCAAAAATTTATCCTCCAAGAGTTTGATGATTGTAGGGAAATGTTCTTTCTGTTTCTGGATATTCTCAAATTTGTATATTAACTCAATGAATCCTTGAATGCTTCTCTATCCTTATAAGCCTTCTACTCTTTCAACTGGTTGGAATGTGTGAAAATGTTAAATAATTCCCTTTCTTTTTCTTTAAACCATACTAGATTAGGGAGTTGTTAACTTGGAATGGGAAGAACAAAAAAAGAAGTATGCAAAAATGGCTTGCGAGTTCATTAAACAGGCAGAAGCCTTGAAATTCGGTGAATTTACTTTAACCTCTGGAAAAAAATCCCCGTTTTATATTGATATGCGCCTTTTCATATCGTATCCCGATATTTTCAATAAACTGAGCGACATCTATGTAGAAGTAATTAAGAACGAGATTTTAGAAGTAGACTGCATTGCTGGGATACCCACAGCAGGGCTACCCATAGCTACCCTTATTAGTTACAAACTGCATTTACCACTAATATATGTGAGAAAAGAGCCCAAAGCACATGGGAAAGCCAGGATGATTGAAGGCTTGCTTGCTCCCAACGATAATGTGGTGTTGGTAGATGATCTAGTTACCTCTGGAAGCAGCTTATTGAACGCTGCAAGGGCAATTCGGGAAAGCGGAGGGGTAGTAAATCATGCCGTAGTGTTGCTAGACAGAGAACAGGGGGGCAGAGAAAACTTACAAAAGGAGAAAATTGAACTACACACAGTAATCTCGATGAGCCAACTACTAGACACATTCCGAGATTTAGGATACATAAACCATTCAAACTACAATTTGGCAAAAGAGTATCTCAAAAGAGAAAAAAATCCACAGTTCAACTAAATAATCTTTCAAAAATCAACTTTCCTTATGTGTTCAAAAAATTTTTAGCGAATATATATAAGCTGCGCTTCTCGTAGAAGAATTAATTTTTCATACCTAACCCGTATATCCCTTGTGTGTTTTAGATAAACATCTATACGCTTGCGTGTCTCAGACAATATGAAAATTAGTTTTTCCTAGTAAAAGTAAATTGCCTGAAGCGTTTCAGAAAGTATGAAAAATTTTTTATGGCGATAGAAAGTTGTTATTGTGTTATTTTTATTACTTTTTAATTTTTTTGTTGAGGAATGATTATAAAAAGCATGAAAAAGTTCTTATACGTTCACGAGAACTAAAATAAGTAGATAACAAGAGTGCGCCTCTGAGATTAACTCTTTTGGGAAAGCAAGCCATAAAAACCGAAAATATCATTAAAGTGTTTAAACATATAAAATTTAACAACGAACATTATTGTAAAAAACTTTTTATAGAGGTTGAACTATGCCTTTCGGAATAATTGTAGTAAGGTGGGATAACCGTCTAGGAGCAGTTCTAGAAGCAAAATATCCTGAACATATTAGGACTACAGACGACCAAATAATGAAAATATATACGGCTCACGCTATGGGTGAAGCTGCCGCAGGATTTATGTCGATGAGGCTGGGTAATCTCAATGTCGCTTCGTATTATAGTGGCTTTGATATCAATTATTATGTTGCGTTACTTTTGACGCTGGAAGAGAATGCGGAAGACTATGAGGATGGTTTGGCTGAGGTTGCTGCTAAAATTTTCTCAAAGATTGAGAATGAAGAGTACAAGGCTGAATTAGAGGACTTATACAATAAGCTTACCAGATTTCCAACTTTAAATGAGGAGCAAAAGATGGCTGTGATTCTTTCAGATCCTGTTAGGTTGAACATTATTGAGCGGTTGATTGAGGAAGGTAATACGACTCTGTCGGATTTGGAAACTTGGTTGAAACATAAGTTGGAAGTTAAGGCAATTGACATTTACTCGTACTTATCCCCTCTTATTAAGAATGGCCTTGTTACTACCCAGTGGGTTGAAGGGCTTCCCAGTCAGTGTGTCTTTCTAATTAGGGATGTTTTTATAGCAAGGGTTCCTGCTAGACTTATTGTGAAGAAGGCTAAGTCGGGTGAGATGAGTCCAGAGGTGGCTTCGGAATATCTAGACGAGGTTAAGAACTTCTTTAGAGATTACGTTATTTCACCTGAGGATACAGAGCTAATAACCAAAATTCTTTCGGATCCAGATGCTTACGATGTTTTAGTTGCTCTGAGAGAGAACATTCTCCCTAAGGGTGAAATTCACAGGATACTTGACAAAAAGAAGTCTGTAGTAGACAGTATTCTCAGCGCCTTTGATAAGGCAGGCTTCACGATGGATCTGAAAATTGACAAGAAAACTCATTGCGCCCTAAAAACTGATGTTAAAATAATGACGTTTTTCCCGGAGTACCTTGTTGAGCAGATAGGCCAACAATATAATGACCAAGTCAAACCTCCAAGGATGCTACTGTGGCATTTGAAGGCGCTTAGAGATAGTTATCCCATGTAGGGGATAAACAATATGATCAGAGAAGTATCTATTCTAGATTCCAATGGTAAAATACTTTTCAGTAAAAGGTACGGTCAAAGTAGCGTGTCAGCTGAGGCCTTCAATGAGTTTGTGAGCGCCCTTGCTCTCCTTGTGCCCAAACTCCAACTTAATGGGGACATAGAATTCATGAATCTAAAACGAACAAGGCTGTATTACTCTAATTCAGACAGCATAGTGTTCACTCTAGAAGCCGATAAGCGTGACGCGGTACCGGAAATCAAAGAAAAGCTGCAGACGTTAAAAAATACCTTCTTAAAAAACTTCCAAAATGATTTAAACGAATGGAAGGAAGAAAATTCTGCGAAACTTGAGCCTTTAGTTGATGAAATAACTATGACCTACCTTAAGATATCACTTATAGGTTATAGCGGTGTGGGAAAAACAACTATCCTAAAGCTTCTAAGAGAAGAAGAACTACCTAAAGAGCACATTCCCACAATCGGTGTAGGGATAAAGGGTGTTAAAGGCGCAAGGATTGGAAACACTTCATTAATATGCTGGGATCTTGCGGGTCAGGAACGATTTGAATTAACTTGGGACAAATTCATTCGTGATTCTTCTCTGATCATTATTGTAACCGATTCCACTCTGGAGAATGTAGTTAAATCCCGATACTTCGTTCGCTTGATCAAAGACGTTGAACCGGAGGCTAATGTTTTTTGCATTTCCAATAAGCAAGATTTACCTAATGCCCTCTCCCCCGAGAAGGTGGAGCAAATTATGGAAATTGAAACTCACGGCCTTGTAGCTATCGACCCCATGAATCGTGTCAAACTTTATGAATTAATCAGAAAATATGTTATGGGTATGTAAAAATAACTGGAGGTTGTATGGAATGGGTATAGTAGAAAAAGTAAAATCATTTTTCAGAACCCTTATAGGCGGCGCACCAAGCATCCAACCAGTGAAAGTTACATCCAAGGAAATGAAGGAAATAAACATACTGAAAACCGAGATCGACCAGTTGAAAAGTGAGAAGGATAAGATACAGGAGGAACTCCAACGAATAGACTTGGACTTCACGATGGGAAAAATTTCCCCAGAGGATCGAGACAAAAACTATGTCCAGTTAATGGTTAAAGCAATGAAGTTGAATCGAGAAATAACAAGCAAGAAACAAAGAATTTTTGCTCTCGGCGGCGTCATCTCCGAAATCTAATCCTTCCCTTATTTTTAAGAACGATGACAAAAGAAAACAGAGCAAACACTTGAAGGCAGCCCCTAAGCCCGCGGTTCTCAATTCCAAAACCAATATAAAATTAATTTTGATTCGTTATGAAACTTCTCTCATATTTTCTCTAAAACTTGCATATGTAGGTTTGGACAATGTTAAATCGTTTTAGTCCCATCTCTGATCTTTCCTAAAAACAAAAACTAATTTTCTCACCTAAAAAAAGAAAAATCTAGTAAAAATAAACAAGAATAGAATAAATTTAACATTCTCAAGTTACTCTTAGAACAATTTAAAATTTCAACGGCTTCAATAATATTAAAAAACCTACATAAGCTACGCTTCTTAGACAAACCAACATATGCTGAAAGCGTTTCAGATAAAGCATGAAAAAGTTTTTCATGGCAAGAATGAAAACACGTTTTCATAGCAAAGGGCGGATCCGATTTTTAGGGAAACTTTGAGTGATCTGTTAATATCCCCTATTTTACGCTACTTAATCCGACCAACACTTAAAGCAAGCCGCTTTTTTCATCTTCGTAAACGGAAATAAGTACAATCCAAATGCGACCTACCATAGACTAAAATTCGGTGAATAACTTTAATTGATTTTGGATACCTGTAATCTTACGAAAAATCTATTAACTAATTCAAGGTGCTGGAATTGAAGGAAATCCTTCTAAACTACGGAACCAAGAAGATAGTTGCAGAAATATCGGAAAAAAATTACTCCGGTACACTAGAAGTAAATGAACCAAATGGGGTAAAGGATCCAGAAGCACATATACTCCAATGCTTAAGGGCGCCAATAAATTGCCAACCTCTAAAAAGTATGGCGCATCCTGGAACCCGTGTTGCAATCATTGTCAGCGACCATACCAGACTGGTTCCCACCAGAGTTATGCTTCCTCCAATTCTAAGTGAGTTAAAAAGTGCAGGTGTCACTAAAGATAAAATACATATCATTTTCGGCTGTGGTACACACAGGGAGGTGAGGGAAGAAGAAGCAAAGAATCTTCTGGGGGAGGAGGTAGCCGAAGAAATAGAGTGGTCAAGCCATAACTGTGAGGCTGAAGACTTGGTATATTTGGGAACAACAACTCGTGGAACCAGAGTGGCGATAAATCCTTTGGTAGCTAAATCTGATTTAAAGATATTGACTGGGGACATAAGCTATCACTTTTTTGCGGGGTATGGGGGAGGCAGAAAAGGCATTCTTCCCGCAGTAGCGTCTAAAGAATCTATTACAAAAAACCATAGTATGCTTACACACCCTAAATCTGAAATTGGAATTTTGGAGGGAAATCCTGTTCATGAGGACATGGTTGAAGGCGCCAGACTCGCCAATCCAAACATCATAGTTAACGTGGTTCAGAACACCAGAAAAGAAGTGGTAAAGGCATTCTGCGGAGAACTAGAATCCGCCTTTTATGAAGGAGTAAACTTTCTGGACAAAATATACAGGGTTAAGAGTGACAGGGCAGATATTGTAATAGTAAGTGCTGGAGGCTATCCCAAGGACATAGACTTGTATCAAGCCTATAAGGCAATTCATAACTCTCTATCTATAGTTAACAACAATGGCGCCATAATATTGGTAGCTGAGTGCAGGGAAGGTGCGGGAAATAAAGTGTTCCAGGAATGGATGAAAAAGTACGCCACAGCAGAGCAGATGAGAGAGCAGCTCGAGAAAAACTTCGTGATGGGGGCGCATAAAGCCTACTACCTCGCCAGAGCCCTTCAAAAAACAAAAATTTACATGGTTACTGAAATACCTCCAAAAGAATTGGAAAAAGTTTACAAAATCATTCCCGTAAAATCAGTAGAAGAAGCCCTCGAAGAAATATTCAATACCATGAAAAAAGAAGCCAAAATTAAGGTCATACCCCACGGCTCTTCTATCCTCGCATGCTAAGAGATCATACACCGCTTATTCACTTATTTTCACTCAGAAAGGGTTTGATTGGTACACTAGGAAGTTCGAAATAAAATTAAAATTTTTATTTCGGGATGCTGTGTTGCATAATTTTACTTTTTTAAGTAGGTTTATTAGGTTGTTGAAAATTTTTCAAATTAACAATGTAAAATTATAAAAAATTCATTAGAATATATAAAAAAATTGAAAAAATGAAAATTGTACAACACAGCATTTCGGGATTACTATATCAGTAATCTCCATCCCAAGGGGGGGATAGTAATTATGAGTATGAACATCACAACTATGAACAAAATTTTTCTAGAAGTTGTTAGCGGAGAAACATCATCTAAAGCTCCAGGGTGTCCTCCCCTTCTGATAGAGAATAGAGCTACCAAAGCCATGATAATATATATGTAACTTATGGCAGTCAGTATAACTGCAACTACTATGGAAGCAAAATAGTGTGTGCGTTTGTCAAAGATTGCTCTGAACATATGCCCACCATCAAGCATGCCAATTGGGAATAAATTGAGAGCCGTAATCAGAAAACCTACCCAGGCAGCCCAATACAGAGGGTTAACAAAAAAGGAGCCTAACTCAATTTCAGGTCTGAGTAGGGGAACGAGGATTGAAAAGAGTAAAGGCTCACTAAAAGGGCTTGGCCCAATAATTTGAAAAGGCCAGTATCCACTATTATGCAAAGACTGAGCAACTGTGAGGGCTATTACAGGCGGATAATTATTATATAAGTTTATTATAAAATCATTTATGAGTAGGTTAATCTGGTACTCAAAATGGTATATATCATAAAGAACATTGTAGTAAATAAGGGGAGATAACTTGATGGATATGATTGCTACTAAGAGGGCGATTATAAAACCAGTTATTGGGCCCATTAGACCTATGTCGAATAATTTATCTCTGTTTGTAACTGGGCCTCTCTGAAATATTACTGCCCCAAAAGTGCCAATTGGAGGTGGGCCGGGTATGAAGAAGGGTAGAGAGGCTTCCACATCCCTTTTTTTTGAAATAAAGTAGTGGCCAAATTCATGCGTTGTGGTTATTGAGAGCAGGGCCACAACGTATCCGAGGGTTAATACTGATATGGAAGTGTACCATCCGTACCAGGGAGCTGATATAAACCCTACGAGTATACCGAATTCATAATACGGCTTCGCCCAGAAATAGTACCCAGTTAGGGTCACTGTACAGATTGTAGCGATAAAAAGAACTAGATTCCATAATGGGCTCCTTCTTCTACCTTCTCTCCCTCTAGGAAAAACTTTCAGAACAATTGTTTGTTCTTCACCTTTACCTCCGTAGATATGTGGTTTCTTATCGTTTTTGGAGGGAGAAGCTTTCCGTAAAACTGCAATGAAGTTCTCTTTTTCCAGCTTTTCTATTAACCTCTGGAATGGAATCTTTGTTTCTTGTTTGGAGGGTAGAATAAATGTTGGTGTGCCGTCATCATCAGTGTAGTAATCTGAGACGGTAAATTCTGTCTGAATTATTCTTTTTAAATCTTGCAAGCTTAAGGGTGTACCTTGACTATTAGCCGTCTTTACCCCTTCCTAAACGATTTGATTGTTCATAAGTTAAATTTACTTTAAAAACTTTCCAAAAATTCTTATTGAGTGTAGAAACTGAAGTTTTCAAACTTGCCAAGTTTTTCAAAGAAACGCTTTTTAGCAACAAAATCCTAACCCGCATAATAAATATTTTGGGCAGCCTGTTTTTGAAAGCCAGCTTGGAATGAGGAAAGTTTGGGAAAAGGCCTAGGCACTACAACACCTTTGGGAATAATTCCATCGAACAACAGTGAAATTTGTTTACTTCTTCCTATTCTGGAGCAATCCTCCTTTGAAACTTTTACTTGAGATTAATGCTGTGTCATGATAGCTAGAAGAAGTAGCCGAAGCCCAGCGGGGGTATTGTAATTACGGCGATTACCATCATAATTGCGAACACAACTATCTTCCATTTGGCAATGGTTGAAACGTCGTCAAGCGGTCCTGGATGGCCGCCTCTAGACATTGTAAACAATGCGAAAAATGCCATCAGAAGATAGGCGTCACTGATAAGTACCATAGACACCGCAGCTACCATAGACACTATTAGTTGCTGTTTCTGACTAAGGAATGATCGAGCCATGTGGCCTGCGTCCAACATTCCAATGGGGAAGAGGTTTAATCCTGTGACTAGCATACCTATCCAAGCCGCCCAACTCATCGGATGTATCGCCATTAGGGTGAAAATAGGGGTTGGTCTGAGGAGAGAAACTATAGTTTCATAGAGTAAAGGAAATTTGTAAGGGTTACTGTAGGGCAGTAGAAATACGCTTGGGAAGCCAGCATTCAAAAGAGAATAGTAGATGTCGGAACCATATTTGGATAAAATCTGTAATTCAAATACCGCTTGGTAATATACTATTGTGGGATACACAAATGGGGTTAAATAAACGGATATAACTAGAATGATGAGCGTTATTATGAAACCTGTGAGGGGGCCCATTAATCCCAACTCAAAGAGCCTGTCACGGTTAAGGGTAGGAGTTCTCTGAAAAATCACTGCACCAAATGTCCCTATGGGCGGAAATCCTGGAATAAAGAAGGGTAGCGACGCCTTTTGCCCCCTTACTCTAGAAATAGTGTAGTGCCCCATTTCGTGCAGTCCAATGATTGCTAAAAGGCTTATGGTAAATACAATTATCGTGAAGGCTGGGTCACCATACCAACCCCACAAATTACCAATAAAGCTACTTATTAGCACGAGGGGGTCACCATACGTGTTCCAAATATATAATGTAAAGTATTTATACAAGAAACCAGTTAGATTATAACTTTGCACCTGTTGAAGACCGGTATATGATATGGTGCAAATTGTCGCGATTAACAGAAGAATGTTCATTATTGGGTGCCTGGTCCTTTTTGGCTCCGGATTTGGGAATATTTTTATAATAAGCTCAGGCTCCTCCTTCTCCAGAGGGGCGTAATCCGTGAATACTCGATACCTTTGCGGAAATCCTTCAGATTTTCTAAGCAGTGCAATCAAATCATATTTGCTAAGTTCCTCTATAAGATTTTGAAATGGAATCTTGGTGTCTTGGGAAGATGGCAGAATAAATGTAGGTGTACCATCTAGCTCCATATATGCTTCAAAGACTATGAAGTGCCTTTCAACAATTCTGCGCAGTTCCTCAAAGCTTAGAGGCAAATGTTCTCCCGTGTCCGTTTTACACCCTTCCTGTAAGACTACTGCTTTTCCCTAAAGGGAAAGGAGTTAAAAACCTTTCCGAACAGGTAAAGAGAAACGAAGAGTTATATACTCTACGTTTTGAGAATCCTTTTCATACCACCTTTGAAGGTAGCATTCAGTAAACCTTTTTTTCCATTCCAACTATAGTGAAAGTAAGCATGAAGAAACAAAATATAAAACAGCTAAATATAATCCCGCGCTCCTTTAAAGCATCTCCTTTGGTGTACTTCTTGATTTTTCACTTTTTTGGAGTCTTCCTTTCGTGGTTAATTTTCTTGGAGGGAAAATTATATTATTTATCATTACGTAAAGATTAAATCTTAAATTTGTAGAGGAATATACCGTCCAACAGTTTTTAATTAAAATCATAAATGGTGGTTCTTTGGCGAATGAAGATTATATCATAAGGCCCGCTGAGATAGAAGACCTTCACCAAGTAATGAGAATTAATCAGAGAACCCTTCCGGAGAATTATCCCTACTCCTTCTTCGTTGAGATTCTCAAAAAATTTCCCAAATCGTTCTTGGTCGCCGAAAAAAATGGAGAGGTGCTGGGCTACATGATGAATAGGATAGAAAAGGGATTGCCCAGCGTTTTCAGCAGCCACTTTCGAGCTAATAAGGGCCATGTTGTTTCTATAGCAGTTTTGCCCGAGCACCGCAGGAAAGGTATAGGTAAAAGACTTATGATTGAAGGAATGAAGGCAATGAAGGAATATGGGGCTGAAGAATTTGTTTTAGAAGTAAGAATCACCAATGAACCTGCTTTAGCCATGTATAAGAGTTTAGGGTTCGAAGTGGTGAGGGAAATAAGGGGATACTACCACGATGGAGAGAGTGCATACCTTATGTCCCGAAAGGCCGAAGACACACAAATTTCTTGAAAAATAAGCCCCCTCCACAAAAAATGAGCCCCTCATAGCACTACTTATTAATCATTTATACCTATTATTTAATCAGTAGGTATGAGAGGGCATATTAATTTATGAACTACAGAATATTTGAAACTTCTAAAACACCTCCATCAACATGTAGGGTCTGTGGCAAACGAAGTCCATTAGTATCGGGGAATCTGGGCGTATGTGGAAGATGCATAGTGGACAACCCAGATGAGGCGCTCCCCCACGCCCTTAAAGCTCATAAGTTAAGTCGAGCTAAATTCAATCTTCCAGAATCTCCTCCCAAAGATAAAAAGGGGATACTTTGCGGAAATTGTGTAAACAACTGCAAAATACCCCCCGGAGAAAAGGGTTACTGCGGACTCGTAGAAAACAAGGAAGGAAAACTATTTCGATACGCGGGAACTCCAGGAAGAGGCCTGCTAGACTGGTACTATGACCCCCTACCCACCAACTGTGTTGCCGCTTGGGTGTGTCCAGGATGCACCGGTTCCGGCTTTCCAAAATATACCAACAAAAGAGGACCAGAATATGGACAGGTAAATCTAGCCGTCTTCTACGGAGCATGCTCCTTTGACTGCCTATTCTGCCAAAACTGGCATTACAGAGAAAACACAAGCAAACTCGAACCAATACTAAGCGCAAAAAACCTGGCAGAGAAATGCACAAAAAGAGTCTCCTGCATATGCTACTTCGGAGGCGACCCCGCAGTGCAAATGCCTCACAGTATAAAAACTGCAGAACTCGCAATAGAAAAAGCAAAGACAGAATGGAACGGACTAATGCGTATATGCTGGGAAACAAACGGATCCATGAACTGGGCCATCCTAGAAAAGGCCGCACAGTTAGCACTAAACTCAGGAGGAAACATAAAATTCGACCTCAAAACATGGAGCGAACCCCTAAATATCGCCCTATGCGGAGTAACCAACCAGAGAACCCTGAAAAACTTCAAAAAAATGGGGAAGTACTTCGAACAAAGACCTGAAACCCCCCTACTTGTAGCAAGCACCCTCCTAATACCGGGATACGTAGAAGTAGAGGAAGTACAAAAAATAGCTGCCTTCATAGCAGACATAAACCCCGAAATACCCTACTCCCTACTTGCCTTCTATCCAAAATACATAATGAACGACCTTCCAACAACCAGTAAAAAACTGGCACTCGAGAGTGCAGAAGCCGCCAAAAAAGCTGGACTAAAAAACGTCAAAATTGGAAACATCCACCTACTTTCAGATTAACAACATGAAAATAGAAAAATAAACTGCTAAACCTAATTTTCCCAACCACCAAATTCTGAAAAAACCCTCCTCCAAACTGCTCCATTTACCCAAACAAGTGCAACAGGCACATATTTTTGTTATTTAGTACATGAAAACATACTATCCCATATACCTTGGTAGGTCTGAGAATCGTGAGGGAAAGATTGCACTCCCTTTCAAACAGGCGCGCAATGTAATATGTATGTGTTTTTTGTTTATGGGAATGGTATGTCTTGTGCGTGGAGGATTTCCATCCTCGACTTGAGGAAAGTTAACGTCTTCCCCTTGAGGAAA
>JAHAWU010000160.1 GCA_018383815.1 Candidatus Jordarchaeia archaeon
AGCGGAGAAGCCGGGGCCATTGGTGGCTGCTATTCATTAAACACAGAGTATCTGTTTCCATATCTTATAATAAGCGCTTATAAGAGACAAAAAACTTACCCAAAAAATCTTCCGAACATTATTGGGGCAGAAGCGGGTTTTCGGGAAAGCTGTGAACCAGGTGATTCCAATATCTTTTTAGAAGGTAATAATGGATGGTAGTGTTTACCGCTTGTTTTTTAGCTGGTTTCTTCGAGTTCTATTCGGAAGTGTTGGTCGTATGCGTTTTTAACTCTGGACGCGGTGTTGGAGTCGATTATTCCCCGTTTTTCCAGTAGGTTCATTCCTTTTGAGAACTCTTGAGCGATCTGGGGGTTTCGAAGGTAGTTATATTTTCGGAGGCCCTCCTCGAAATTCTTGTTCGCTTTGCCCTTCTCAATTTCTTCTTGGTAGTTACGGGCAAGTTTACCTATTTCTTTTAGTCTTACTATCTGCATCTTGTCAGTGATGGTTACCGGTGATACTACTTCATAGGTTTTTTTGGCTTTTCTTTGGTATTCTGCTACATACAGGGGTATGAAAATTAGGAAGGGTTGGTTGCTTGGTAGGCGTTTCAGGGGGATGGTGATTTCTTCATAGTCTACTATGGCTTTTTCGGTTTTTTCCTTCCATGAGTGGAAGGCTGTGATTAGCTGTTCTCTTAGTTTTTCGGCTTTCTCTATGGCTTCTTCGTATTCCTCTATTTTGGAGGCCAGTTCTTCGAGTTTTCTCTCCAGTTCCTCCTTGATTTCCTTCTCTTTTCTTTGGTATTCTTCTTCGATTCTTTTTATTTCTCTTTCCTTGTCCGAGTAGAATTTGTCCACTTCTCTTTTGTAGGCTATGTATTCTCTCTCCAGGCTTTCCAAGAAGTCCTGTAGGTCGTCGACAGCGTCTCTAAAGGCTCCTATTTCGTCAAGTATCTCGTACACGTCTTGGGATTCAACCATTCTCCAAACCGTGTCCCCATGTTCTGAGATTTTACTCACCAGTTTTTCAAGGCTTGCTCCGGGTCGGGGCATCTTTTTGTCAAAAGTGGATTCGGAAATCTTGGAAATTTGTCTGTCCCTCTTCTCTTTTTCCGCCTCTATTTTTTCTTGAGCTTCTGATTTGAGCTCCTTCTCCTTCTCCTTATAGTCGCTTTTCATGGCTTTAACCTGTTCAACAGCCTCCTTAATTCTAGAGTCTATGATTTCTAGAGTTGCTTCGTGTTTCTGCTTCTCTCTCTGGATAAGGGTGCTGCTGGGGAACCACTCGAGGCGGCTTTCGTCTAGAAACTCCTTGTTAATGGTGTAGGAGGGCTCAATTACCTCAAACTGTTTCAAATTAGTCCACTCCTCAATCTTGGGCAGAAGCTCCCTAAGCTCAGAAGCGAAATCTTCACCCAGCCACCCCCTCAATTTTACACCACTGGGCTTCGACTGATAATCGGAGGCAGCCTCCCTTACATACTTTTCAAGCCCTGAAACAAAGGATAAAAAGTCTCCCTTACGAAGTTCCACGGGGACATCAATATCCAGTATCTGAAGATTAATCTTTGAAGAGGAAAACTCACTACCGTCGAAAACCAGAGCCTTACTCTCATCAAGGGGATGAACCCAGAGAGGACAGAAAAACTTGGAAACAGAGGACAAGTCATCCTCCTTCTTTCTCTCCTCTTCAATTAAAAGCAAAGCAACCGCTATTTCCACACTATCCACATCCTTAGAAGCCACTAAACTTCCAGAGGAGGGCAACAGGAAGGGAACCGCAAGAATCCTCTCAAACTTCATAACGCCACCTTCCAAAACCCATCAAACACGGCAATCCACATCCAAATAACAGAACAGTCCAAAAATCCACGAAAAGGTTCTCCGAATAAAAATAAGGGCTTCAAACTGTGTTCCAAAGGGGGAAATGGAATATTTATTGGCTTATCTCTATGTTTTTTATGTTTTCGGTAAAGTCATGGTCTATGCTTATTTTTATGGCTCCCTCAGGCGAGTCGATGGTTGCCTTCCTGCCAACGAACTTGACGCGGCAATTGTTAACCACCACTTGGTTTGCAACCTCTTCAGTGATTATGCGTTCCTCTCTTTTGCCTGACTCTTCTCCAGATAACATTATTATCATTACCCTCAAAGCATCATTTTCAACGGTTACATCAACCTTCTGAACCCCTTCATAAGTCGTTCTTTTTCTAACCATCCAATCATCTCCAAAAAATTATCAATATCTAAGGTAAAAAGCCTTACCCCCAAATAGTCCATTCAATTATGTCCCCAACCCGACACCTCATAAATGTTTAAAACTTGTTTGCATGACATTTACAGGTTTCATCCCGAAAATAAGAATTTAATTGGATTATTTTCCAATTTTAAGCCAAAAAATGTTTGGAATTGGACTAGTCCAAATCGCCGGCGTGTTTGTATGGCAAGGTTCAATAAGAGGATTTAACTCTCTTTTATGTTGCAGAGTGTTGACAAGGAGCTGAAATCTTGATTTTCCTATTGACAGACGAAGACAAAATTGGCGGAAACACAGAAGTGAAACCGGACGCCTCCCCAAAAACTGTGGGTTTTTATGTTGTTGACGCTCATACTCACATCGGCAGAGAGGAGGTCATAGAATATGGAAAAAAGGCCTACAGGACAAATAATCCAAAACTTATCCTCGACTTCTATCAAAGGCTCCAGTTTGAAGTTATGAAAGCTATGAAGGTAAATTCCAGTAAATACTGCTTTGTTCCCGCTGAACCCTTCACTAAGCCTCCCCCACTGCTAAGTATGCTTCAGGAGAACACTCCGGAGGTAAAAAGCATAGGTTGGACAGTTGACAAGTTTGTAGCCTTCCCCTTCAATGACGCCACAGCCTATAATACCTGCCCCAGCTTCCAGCTTCCCAACGAAATGATTTTGAGCCGAGCGAGGGTTCTCCCCTACTCCCTGAGAATGCTGGGCTTCGTAAGGGTCGACCCCCATGAGGGAGAAAAGGCAGTTGAAGAAGTAGTGAGGTGTAGTCAGCAGGGAGCTAGAGGGTTAAAGCTTCATCCCATTTCCCAAAAATTTCTAGGCGAAGTCACCTCGGAAAATGTGAGAAGGGTTGTGGTCGCAGCAGCCAGGAACGGTCTTCCAGTGCTCTTCGACTGCAGGTATTACAGCACAGTCGAAGACATTTACCGTTTAACACAGGAAGTTAGGGAGGAGCTAGGAGGCAGTGACTTCGCCATAATAGTGGGGCACTCGGGGATGGAGTACACTAAAGACGAGCTCTACGAGTTTTTCAAAGATCCCTGCATCTATGCTGAAACCTCGGGAGTGAGAGGGTATGATGTTCCCCTCTTTTTCAAAAAGATGAAGAAATGCGTTCCCAACTGGTCAAGTAAAATTGTATTCGGAACAGACTACAATTATTTTAGTCTCCCCCAAGCCACAGACTTCCTCTCCTACCTCTTCACAAGGGAGTTCCGCGACGAAATAGGGGGAACACCCCAAGACATACAGCGCATTTTGGGAGGAAACCTTCTATCAATAATTAAACCATTTACAGTATCGCCCATCGGGGGAGGGGAAACCCTAAAGGATGGGAAACTTTACCGATTAGCCTCCGAGTACACTGATGCATTCCTTAAAACCTTATCTCTGAGAATATCCTCTCTTATTGCGGAAAAAAGGCTAACCTACGTTACTTACGATGTCTTACTCTCCCCCAATTTCGACTTGGACTATGAAAGCTTCGTTCTAAACCTGTCCCGCAAAGCCACGGCATCACAAGTTAATGAAGTCATAGTGGTTGCCAAGAGAAAGGATGAAGCAGGAGAATTTTTAAACGTGTGCAACCTCACAGTAAAATTGCTCCCAGTGGAAGAAGACTTCAAGGAAGAAACGCCACAGAAAACAATACTCAACAATAAACTCTACACAAAGCTAATACACGAAATCGTCCTCAGCGGAAACCAAGAAGAAATCAAAACCAGAGAAGAAGCCGAAAAACTTCCAAAAATCCTAATCACTTAGGCTCGGTAAGGTTCCCAAAAGTTTTAATAATTCCTAGGAATCGCATATAAAAAAGAAAAAAGGAATTTTTTGTTCTCACCTCCAAAAAGATTACAGACTCCTGGAGGAGTAGAAGGCCCAAGCCCAAAGAATGAACGCTATGAATATCAAAGCGAAGCCGATAATGTATATTCCAGCGAGGCTGCTTCCTTCACGTAATTGATTCATTAAACCTAGAAGCCTCAGTAAGCCACCCATTGTGTGGCCGCCTACAATGTTCACTAAGCCGCCTGCAATAAAATCTACTGCACACAGGATGCTTAGGGTTCCCGCAGCGTAGAAAGCCGATGGTTTTTCTGTCATTTCCCGAACACGCATACTAGCTGAACCAAGTATGATACAGGTTACACCCAGTACTATAAAACCAATCCACATAACCACAAAATTTGGTGTAGTTACAGGGTAAAATGGAACCGAGGCCATTTCTACCAGTGTGTATGCATATACATATCCTGTTGTCAGATTTCCCACGATGATAAGCAAGGCTCCCGCCACCATCCCTTTAACGCTTGAGGCAAGGCCCACTACACCCATAATTCCCCCGCCTATTTTATACGTACCATAGAAACCTAAACCAAACAGTATACCGGTCACAATGAGAAGCATAGCCAGTATAAATGAGGCTACGCCAAACAAAGAAGCAGATGGAAAATAGGGTATAGGATACTGACTAAGAGCATAGAATCGTGGGAAGTCAGGGTATATCATACCAATTAAGTAATTGCTCAACATGCTACAGTAAGAAACTATTTCATTTGAAAATATGACATGTACAAAAACCCATACTATCCCGAAAACTGCAGTAACAGCGCCCATTATTCCCCCCACTGTGCCAGTCAGCAGCGCCCCTTTAGACAATCTCCAATCACCTCCCATTCCATCGTTGCCCTATAAGACACCTTAAACTATATTAACCTTCCCATCAAGGCAGCCCTTCAAATTGTTTTCACCATACAAGTGGAGAAAGTACTGACAGGCATAACACATGATAATTTATTCTAGAAATAAGGCTTTATTCTTCTAGAGTAAAGTTAATATGCTTCACTTTTTAAAAGATTAGTTAAAAGGTGTAGTTAAAATGTCAACGATACAATTAGAAATTATAAATGCTGGAGCGGCTGATGGCAGAGCCTACATGAACAAGAGCGACATGCAAACCATAGGTGCAGACGATTTTGATGTAATAGTTTTTATCAACAAGTATGAGGACTGGGGGGCAGCCCAAGTCATATCAAGCAACGATTGCTCCCCGGGATACATAATGGTTGATGGCTCGGTTCTCGACTCTGCAAACGTTTCCGAAGGAGACACCGTCACCGTGAAGAGGAAGGAGGCAGTCGGCGGGGTCACAAATGTTCAAATCGGTGTGGAGCCCATGGCCGGCCAAGCTACCGAGGAAGTTGTAGTCTGGGTCGCAGACCACGTTGACGACCTGGCACGACTCCTAATGAAGAGACCCATATATAAGAATCTGGAAATAGATTGGAGAGATGCGGAGTGCGGACACATCAAGCTCCGAATACAGAAAACACAGCCAGAACTCTACTCCGAAGATGTAGCCATAATTGATCCAACGGGGAGGGAAGTAACATTCGAAATTGTTCCCGCAGTGGACATGACGTTCAACGCCATACTCATGATAGATGTTTCTGGAAGCATGCAGAAGCAAGATATGAGAGTCATAAACGCCGATGGGGCAGTTGAGGGACTGAGAAGAGGGCTTAAGGAAACCCCACAGCTAAAAGACTTCATAATCACCATGGAGGAAGGTGCCATGGTGAGCAGGATAAAGAGTGCGGCTCTTGCCACTCTCCTCTACCTCTCGCTCAAAATAGGCAGAGGATGGGGCGAAAACGTTCAGGTCATAACCTTTGCAGACACAGCTGAGCCACTAAGAGTAACAGATGCAGATGGAAACGTGAGCACAGTAATAAAATGCACCGGCGAAAGCAAGGACATTGGTCTTGAAACAATAGCAAACTACATAATAGAGAAATGCAAGGAAGGAAGCGGACTAACATACATCAGTGGAGCACTCAAATTAGCTTCAGAACTCGCACAAGGATTCCCACCAAACCCAAAAACGGGCGTGCCGTCCCCAGTAATGATGGTACTCCTAAGCGATGGAATGCCCAACAAAGGAGACCCAGACCAAGGCATACCAGTAAACCCCATCCCCGCAATAAAAAAGTTCCTCTCAGGACAGTCCAACTGGGTACTCTACTGTGTAGGGCTGGGTGAAGCAGACATTCAACTAATGCAAAAAATGGCAGAGCTGGGCAGAGGAGAATTCCTCAAAGCCACAGATTTCGGCCAATTATGGAAGTGGTACGACACCCTAGCACAAAGATTTGCCATCGCAGTTAAAACCACGCCCTCAACCTTCGTGGCTGAAGAGCCCTCCTAAAAAGCAGAGTTTAGTCCGGTTCTCGTGGTAGCACAACTATTTCCACTTTTTCCTTTTTTACCAGCTGGCTTGGAACAGGCTGACCTTTTTCAGTCGCCCAAGCATCTAAAATGTACCTGGTCCGGTAAGGAACCCTGGGCACCCTCCAAGAGAAGGGACCATAAGTTTTTGTTTCCTCCTTCTGCTTGACATTTATGCTCCTAACTTCTCCTGGTGCCTCTTCACCTATGGCGTAGACTTGAACCTTGAGTTCCTCTCCCCCATATTTTTTCTTTACCATCACTTCTAAGTTGACTTTATCATCGCTTCTCACAATGCTGGGAATGTGGGGCGTTCCCCTAATTTTTACTTCTAGGAGAGTTAACTGGGGCCGGGAAACTTGAAGCTTAGAAGACATCCATTCCTCAACCTTGCCCTCCAAGTTGTAGGAAAGCTTGGCCATTAGGAAGCACTCCCTATCCGCAGTGTAAAGAGGCGGAGTAAAACTCTCCTCTATCTGTCTCTGCTCTCCAGGATTTAGCTTTAAACGTGTACTTCCAATGTGGATTTCCTTTGAGTTTAGGGGTAGAAATGTGAAGTCAACAGTTATGGAAAGGCTTTTCTCCGCATTGTTTTTAACCCTCAGCAAATACTTCGTGGTTTCTCCAGCATTCAAATTTCCCTGAATCAATGGCGGAATAACCTCTATGATCGAAGCCTGCTGAGTTATGGGAATAGAAGCCTTCTTTGAACCTACATTTACTCCTCCCACATTTAGACTGGCTTCCAGAGAAACTTTATTCACATCGGAAGGAATACTTCTGATTCTCAGGGGCATAGGCAGAAAATATGTTCCATCCTCCCGAATAGCGTAGAAGTAAGCTTCCTTCTGTATACTTGCTTCTTGAGAGGAAACCTCAAGGTTAACGGACACATTAATGGGCTCCAGCACATCTCTAGCTTCAACCTGAAGCAGAGGAAGAATTCTGACACCAGGCATTATGTTCTGGGGAACATTGAGAATCCCCCGGATTCCAAACATTCTTTTAACACCTGGCGACCTTACCTGAACCTCTCCAGACTCAGA